>CAMFRJ010000009.1 GCA_945981915.1 uncultured Erysipelotrichaceae bacterium | reverse complement strand
CAATAAAAATATAAGAAGGATATTTTTAATGAAATTATTGATAAAGTAAATGATGGTGATATCATAAAATCTTATTTAAAAAATGTTTAAGATAAGATCATAATAGCTCTAAAATTCATAAAAAAGACATTTTGATGACATATGATGAAAGTGAACATTAACACATTTTATGTTGACGTTGTCTTGGACAATGAATGTTTTTGTGTTATACTTTATGTGTTAAATTATGCTTAAGTGTAAAGGGGGATGTCTAATGGACAAGGTTAGCGAATATATAAAAGAAGCCCGAATTGCCAAAGGTGTGACAATTGAGGAAGTCGCTGAAGCTACGTTATTATCACCTTCAATTATTAAAGATATAGAAAATGGCAGATTTGATAAATTTTCTGGAGATGAACTCTACGTGAAAATGTATATTAGAAAAATCGCCAGATACCTTGAAATAGATGAAAGTATTGCTGATGATTATTATATTAAAACAAGAGAAATAAGATTAGCGGATATTCAACAAAATGAAGAACAAAATCATTCAGAACTTGGTTCAACAACATTTGTTGATAAAGTTTCTGAATCTTTTAAAAACATTCAAGGGGGACCAACTGTTTCTAAACCCCGCTCTAAAAGAGTTTATGAAGATCATTATATTAAAAGATATATCAAATATGGTATTGTAGCAGTCATTATTATTGCTATTATTGTTATTGTTGGATACACATTTATTTTTACAAGGCCAAATGATTCTTCTTTTGATAACAATGATAAGACGACTATCGAGGGTACAGTTGAGAAAAAAGAAGATACAAAAGAAACAACTGATACAAATGATAAAAAAGATGAAAAAGATGATACAAAACAAGTGGCATCAACAAATATTGAATTTACAAAGAATACTGATGGGGATTTCAGTTTTAAATTACCAGAAGGATATCAGGGTAAAACGTTTAAATTGAAAGTTGAGTTAACATTTACAACAACTGCGAATTTACATGTCAATGGAGATCCTAATACTTATGAAGGATTCCAAAAAGGAATCTATTGTAGAGATCTTTCCAATATCTCTGCATCACAGGCATTACAAGATGATTCACAATGTGAAACAATAGAATTAGAATTTAATGTAGATGATTTTCAATATTTAGAATTTAATTATAGTTGGAACTTAGGACATCGTTATTATATCAATGATCAAAAGATTCCATTAGAGGAAAGTGATCATAATAGTCCATCAAATGGATTAAAAACATTTAAATTAACGATGGTTAAATAATGAATTTACCCAATAAATTAACTTTAACTAGAATCTTATTTGTTCCAATTCTTATTTTCATTTACATGTTTCCATATGAAACAGTCGGAATTCATATTCCTGTCTTTCATATATTTAAGACAGATTTGTCTTTAATTAATATTATTGTCTTTATCATCTTTATAGCAGCATCCATGACAGATATGTTAGATGGACAAATTGCCAGAAGAAAGAAACTCATTACAACTTTTGGTAAGTTTGCAGATCCTATTGCTGATAAATTACTTGTTAATACGATATTTATGTTGTTGGCTAGTGATGGGACAATTTCCATCATTATTCCAATCATCATGATTTCTAGAGATACGATTGTTGATGCAATCCGTCTTGTTGCTGCCAGTAAGCAGGTTGTGATTGCTGCTAAACCACTTGGCAAATTAAAAACAGTGACACAAATGATAGGTTTAGGTTTTGTGTTGCTTAATAATTTCCCTTTATCATTCTTTCATATTCCAATAGGTCAGATCATGATTTGGATTGCTGCTGTGATTTCTATTATCAGTGGTTTAGATTATTTTTATAGTCATAAAGAGTTGTTAACGGAGTCAATCTAATGAATGAGTTAGCACAATTATTGATTCAAAATAATATTTCGATCAGTTCTGTAGAAAGTTTTACTGTTGGAAATTTTGCGGCAATGCTAGGAAGTGTTCCTGGCATTTCTAAGGTTTATAAGGGAAGCTTAATTACGTATCAAAGTATGACAAAAGAAAGATTATTATCTATAGATCATCAATTGATTGAAAAATATGGTGTTGTTTCTAAAGAAATCGCATCACTGATGTGTGTCAATGGTAAGGCTATCTTAGATAGTGATATATGTGTTTCTTTTACCGGAAATGCTGGACCTGAAGCAATGGAAGAAAAACCAGTTGGAGAAGTTTATATAGGTTTGAATTATTTTGGACAAATATCGGTTTATCGTTTAGAACTTTCTGGAAGCAGATATGATATTGTAGAAAAAGCAATTCAATTTATTACAAAAAAAATGATTGAAAAATTGAAGTAAAAGCAAAGATTTTTTGCATATATACAATTAGGAGGAAATCTTATGGCGGAGAAAAAAGAAAAAGATACAAAGAAAGAACAAGCCTTACAGGATGCTATAAAACAAATTGAAAAGCAATATGGTAAAGGTTCAGTCATGAAACTAGGAGATCGTGCAGCTGTTGACGTGGCTGTTATTCCAACAGGATCATTGACTTTGGATATGGCATTAGGAATAGGTGGTTATCCTAAAGGAAGAATTATTGAAATTTATGGTCCTGAATCAAGCGGGAAAACAACTTTAACTTTACATGCAATTGCAGAAGTGCAAAAGCAAGGAGGAACAGCAGCTTTTATTGATGCTGAACATGCCATTGATCCAGTGTATGCAAAAAATTTAGGTGTGAATATTGATGAATTGATTTTGTCACAACCGGATAGTGGTGAACAAGGATTAGAAATTGCTGAAACATTAGTGCGTTCTGGTGCTATTGATTTAGTAGTTGTCGATTCAGTAGCTGCTTTAGTACCACAAGTTGAATTAGATGGAGAAATGTCTGATCAACAGATGGGACTCCAAGCAAGATTAATGTCAAAAGCGTTAAGAAAATTATCAGGCGTTATGAATAAAACTGATTGCACGATCATTTTCATCAATCAATTGCGTGAAAAGATTGGAATTATGTTTGGGAATCCTGAAACAACAACAGGAGGGCGTGCTTTAAAATTCTATGCTTCTGTACGTATTGAAATCAGAAAGAGTGAAACAATTAAAAATGGCAGTGAAATTGTAGGAAATAAAGCGACAATCAAAGTTGTTAAGAATAAAGTTGCACCTCCATTTAAATCAACACAAGTCGATATTATTTATGGAAAAGGTATTTCACGTGATGGTGAGGTTCTAGATCTCGCTGTTGAAAAAGATATCATTGATAAATCTGGAGCTTGGTATGCTTATAAAGGTGAAAAGATCGGTCAAGGTAGAGAAAATGCCAAACGTTATTTAACACAACATCCAGAAGTTATGGAAGAAGTGACAGAAGCAATTAAGAATTCTTTAGTAGAAATTGAAGAATAGGTGATAAAGCTTATTCTTTTTTGTTTGTAATTTTGTTTTTTATTGTAAAAAAAATAGTTTTAGCATATAATAGACATGTGTGTAAACACAAATAAGAAAATGTTTTTATAAACATAGTGAAAAAGATGGAGGAATAGTATGTCAGGAATGAACATTGCCACTATTTTATCCTATGTCCTAGCTGTCGCTGTTGGGTTTCTTATTTATTTTATATATGCAAAACTAATGTTTTCAAAAGCAAATGTAAGTGCGTCAAAGATTATTGAGGATGCGAATACAAAGGCTGATAACCTTGTCAAAGAAGCTATTCTTGATGCCAAAACACAAGCCTATGAATTAAAATTAGAAGCAGAAAAAGAAATTAAAGAACAAAGACATGAAATTACTGAACTTGAAAATAAACTTTTAGAACGTGAAAAAGGTATTGAACGTCGTGATATTGCAGTTCAAGGAAAAGAAGACGTTCTTCAACAAAGAGTCAAACAATTGAATGATAAAGAAGCTGGAATAGATAAATTAGAGGTTGAACTTAAGAATAAGATAGATTCTAAAGTTGTCGAATTAGAAAAAGTTGCAGCTATGTCTGCTAGAGAAGCAAAAGAAGAGTTGTTTAAACAAGTTGAACAACAAATTTCGCTAGAAATGTCAGCTTACATAAAGGAACAGGAAGAAGAAGCGAAGAGCAAAGCTGCTGAATTATCAAGAGATATTATCGCTAATGCGATCAATCGCTATGCACAAGAAGAAGTTTGTGAAAAAACAGTATGTGTTGTTCCTTTACCAAGTGAAGAAATGAAAGGTCGTATCATTGGTAGAGAAGGAAGAAATATTAAGGCTATTGAACAATCTACTGGTGCAGATTTGATTATTGATGATACACCTGAAGCCATTACAATTTCTTGTTTTGATCCAATCAGAAGGGAAATTGCGCGCTTGTCGTTAGAAACACTAATTAGAGATGGTCGTATTCAACCTGGAAGAATTGAAGAGGTTGTAGAAAAGACACGTAAAGAATTAGATGAAGTTATTCGTAAAACTGGTGAAAACGCTATATTTGAATTAGGGTTATCACGAGTTGATAAAGATATTGTCAAACAAATTGGTAAATTGAAATATCGTACAAGTTATGGTCAAAATGCTTTACAACATTCGTTAGAGGTTGCTCATTTGGCAGGAATTATGGCTGCTGAATTAGGATTGAATCAACAAATGGCTAAACGTGCTGGTTTGTTGCATGATATTGGAAAAGCGATGGATCACGAAATGGAAGGAAGCCATGTGGAATTAGGAGCTAAATTTGCTAAGAAACATGGAGAACATCCAACTGTTGTTAACGCTATTGAATCACATCATGGTGATGTTCCAGCGACAAGTATTATTTCAATATTAGTTGCCGCTGCTGATACTCTATCAGCTGCTCGTCCAGGAAGTCGTAGTGAAACAATTGAAAATTATATTCAAAGACTTGAAAAACTTGAAGAAATGGCAAATAGCTTTGAAGGTGTTGATAAAGTATTTGCGATTCAAGCAGGTCGTGAAGTACGTATTATTGTCAAACCTGATAAGGTAGATGATGTTGCTAGCCACAAGATTGCCAGAGATATCAAAACAAAGATAGAAGAAGAATTAACTTATCCAGGGCATATTAAAGTGACTGTCATTAGAGAAATACGTGCTAGTGAAATCGCCAAATAGAAGAATGCAAAAGCATTCTTTTTTTATTGGCATTAGGAAACGATTTTGTTAGAATGTTTATGAAGTGAGGGATGAAAGTGAAAGTATTATTTATTGGTGATGTTGTAGGCTCAGTAGGGCGTGCTATGATAGAAGATTATTTATATAGAGTGAAAAAGGATCATCATATTGATTTTGTGATTGCTAATGTTGAAAATGCAACTCATGGCAAAGGTTTAAATAGAAAGCATTATGATTTTTTTGTTTTTCAAGGTATCGATTGCATGACAATGGGAAATCATACTTTTGATAAAAAAGAATTGTTTGATTTCATTGATGAGGCTGATCGTTTAGTCGTTCCTTATAATCAGCCAAAAGTTTTACCTGGTGTCTTCTCACGTGTTTTTACTGTAAATGGAAAGACAATCAGAGTAACCAATGTTTTGGGGTGTGTATTTATGGATAGTCGTTATGCTAACCCGTTCGATGAAATCGATCAATATTTGAATTTACAACAAGATATTCATATTATTGATATTCATGCAGAAGCAACGAGCGAAAAGATTGCTTTGGCTTATTATTGTCAAGATAAAGTACAAGCAGTGTTAGGAACACACACGCATGTTCAAACGGCAGATGAAAGAATTATTAATCAAAAAGTAGCTTTTATTTCAGATGTTGGGATGACGGGCCCTTATTTAAGTTCATTAGGTTGTGATCTAGAGAGTGTGACTTTAAGAATGAGAGGTCTAAGTAGTAAATTTTTGATTTCAGATAATTCTGGACAATTAGCAGGTGTCATTATTGATTTTAATGAAAATAATCAACCTGTTTCTATTGAAAGAGTATTAATTAATGATGATCATCCGTATCATAACTAATACTCTTTTTTTCATATTTTGATAAGAGAGGCATATAGTAAGTTAGGAGGAAAATATATGGAAATAATGAAAGTATCATCAACATCTGTCCCTAATCATGTTGCAGGCGCTATTGCTTCTCTTATGCGAGAAAAAGAAAAAATAATTATCCAAACGATAGGTGCTGCTGCTTTAAATCAAGCGATTAAAGCGATAGCAATTGCAAGAGGATATATTATTCCGACTGGAAAAGAATTGATTTGTATTCCATCATTTCATGACTTAACGGTTAATGAAAAATGTATAACTGCGATTCGACTCACTATTGAATTAAGGTAAATGTTATGTAAACGTGATGAAAAGGCTTTCTTTTTTGGGGGTTAAAGAGTATAATGATAGTATATTAATGGAGGATTTTAAAAATGGCAAAATGTAAATTATTAATGCAAACAGCACAAACACAAAAATTAATTGATTTCTTTGATGGATATTCAGATGATAAGATTTCATGTAAATTTGTTAAAAAGACTGGAATCAAAGCTGAAATCGAATGTGAAACTGAAATGTCACCTGCAGATGCAGCTAATTATTGTAAAGGGTTATTCAAAAAAACCCCTGATGGAGCAGTTTTATACTTCTCTATTCAACCAGATGGATTCTTTGGATAAAAAAGTAATAAGGACTGAAAAGTCCTTATTTTTTTCTAGCCAAAATGGCATAATATGTATATAATAGGTGAGAAAGTGGTGAAATAATGAAAGATTATAGTCAATATTTTAAAGGGCCTAATTTACAAGAGGCCAAAAAGCGTAGTCATCAACAAGTTGATCATTTAGATGATGTTTTTGAAATACCTGCTGATATGGTCAATGTAGGGCGTGGAAAAAAATACTATATTCATACATATGGTTGTCAGGCTAATGAAAGAGATAGTGAAACATTGGCTGGTATTTTAGAAATGTTAGGGTATGATCAAAGTGATGATATCAAAGAAGCTGATGTAATCTTATTAAATACTTGTGCAATCAGAGAAAATGCTGAAGAAAAAGTATTTGGTAAGGTCGGATATGTTAAGAATCTCAAGAAAAATAATCCAGATCTTATCTTTGGATTATGTGGTTGTATGGCTCAAGAAGAAGTTGTTATTCAAAGAATTTTAGAAAAGCATCCTCATATTGATTTGATTTTTGGAACGCATAACATTCATAGACTTCCTCAACTATTAAAAGAAGCTATGTATAGTAAAGAAATGGTTGTTGAAGTGTGGTCTAAAGAAGGTGATGTTATTGAAAACACACCAGTGACGAGAGCAAATCATCATAAGGCATGGGTCAATATCATGTATGGATGTAATAAGTTTTGCACATACTGTATTGTTCCTTATACAAGAGGAAAAGAAAGATCTCGTTTAATGAGTGATATCGTTAAAGAGGTAGAAGATCTCAAAGAACAGGGATATCAGGAAATTACTCTTTTGGGTCAAAATGTCAATAGCTATGGAAAAGATCTCGATGATCAATCTTCCTTTGCTTTATTATTAGAAACTGTAGCGAAAACAGGAATCTCTCGTATTCGTTTTACAACGAGTCATCCATGGGACTTTTCTAAAGATATGATAGAAGTCATCGCAAAATATGACAATATTATGCCAGCTATACACTTACCAGTACAATCTGGAAATAGTAATGTCTTAAAATTAATGGGAAGAAGATATACCAGAGAACAATATTTAGATTTGTTCCATACAATCAAAGAAATTATTCCTGATTGTACGATTACAACAGATATTATTGTTGGATTCCCTAATGAAACAGAAGAACAATTTGAAGATACATTATCATTGTATAGAGAATGTGAATATGATCTTGCATATACATTTATCTATTCTCCAAGAGAAGGAACACCTGCAGCTAAAATGAAAGATAATGTTCCATTTGAAGAAAAACAACAACGTCTAGAAAGACTCAATGAAATTGTTAGAGAAAAAGCTTTGAAACAAAATCAACGTTTCTACAACCAAGTCGTGGATGTCTTGGTTGATGGTGTTTCTAAAAAAGATGAAAATATGTTGACAGGATATACAGCACATCAAAAATTAATTAACTTTAAAGGTCGAAAAGAAGATATAGGTCAAATTGTCAAAGTCAAAGTGACAGAAGCGAAGACATGGGCTTTGAAAGGTGAACAAATTGTCTAAGATTGAAGAACTCTCTTTAAAATTAAATCAGATGATCTTAGAAGAACCAATTGTTCAAGAATTTAAAAAATATGAACGTCTTATTGACAATAATGAACAATTGAAAGATCAAGAACAGGAAATTAAAGATCTGCAAAAGAAAATCGTTCAACAAAAAGCTAATCAAGATGAGAATGTTCAAACAACGATTGCTCTTTATCAAAAGAAAAAAGAAGCGTTTGAAAATCATCCTTTGATTGTCAATTATCTCTATTTAAAAGAAGAAGTAGACGAATTGCTTCAAACTATTAATGGACAAATTAATGGTTTGTTGAAGTAACTTTCACTACTTCTTTTTGATAGAAATGATGAACATTAATCATAAGATTCAAATCATGTTTTTATCAAGGAATAGTAAAATGGATTTGTTTTAAAGAAAAATATAGAAGATTTGACAAATAAACTATGAATATCACATGACTTTTTTAAACATTATTGTTAAAAATATTGACTTATTTTCTTTTGCGCTTTATAATTTTTGAAAACTAGGAAAATAAGGTAAAGGAGAACGGAAAATGGCATATTATTTTGATGAACCATCACATACTTTTAATGAATATTTATTAGTACCAGGATACTCTTCTGCACAATGTCGTGCTGAAAATGTAAGTTTAAAAACACCATTAGTGAAATTTAAAAAAGGTGAAGAACCAGCTTTATCGCTCAACATTCCACTAGTATCAGCTATCATGCAAGCTGTATCTGATGATAATATGGCAATCGCTTTAGCGAAAGAAGGTGGAATTTCATTTATTTATGGATCTCAATCCATTGAAGATCAAGCTGCGATGGTAAGACGTGTTAAGAATTACAAAGCAGGATTTGTACCAAGTGATTCTAATTTGTCACCAGAATCAACTTTAAAAGATGTCTTAGATTTAAAACAAAAAAGTGGACATTCAACAATGGCAGTAACAGAAGATGGAACAGCTAATGGAAAATTATTAGGTGTTGTGACAGGTAGAGATTATCGTGTTTCTCGTTTATCTATGGATACAAAAGTAACAACTTTTATGACACCTTATGATCATTTGATTACAGCAAAATTAGGAACTTCTTTAAAGGAATGTAATGATATCATTTGGGATCATAAATTAAATGCATTACCTGTTGTTGATCAAGAACAACGTTTACATTATTTTGTTTTTAGAAAAGATTATGAAAACAGAAAGAAAAATCCAAATGAATTATTAGATGAAAATAAACGTTATATCGTTGGTGCTGGAATTAATACACGTGATTATGCAACTCGTGTTCCTGCATTAGTAGAAGCGGGAGCAGATGTTTTGTGTATTGACTCATCTGAAGGTTTCTCTGAATGGCAAAAATTAACAATTGACTGGATCAGAGAAAATTATGGAGATACTGTTAAAGTTGGTGCTGGAAATGTTGTTGATGCAGAAGGATTTAGATTCTTAGCTGATTGTGGTGCTGACTTTGTCAAGATTGGTATCGGTGGTGGATCAATCTGTATCACTCGTGAACAAAAAGGTATTGGTCGTGGGCAAGCCACTGCGACAATTGAAGTTGCTAAAGCACGTGATGAATATTTTAAAGAAACAGGAATTTATGTCCCAATTTGTTCAGATGGTGGTATTGTTCATGATTATCATATGACTCTTGCATTAGCTATGGGTTCTGATTTCATCATGTTAGGAAGATATTTTTCAAGATTTGATGAATCACCAACTAATAAGGTTCAAATTAATGGTCAATATATGAAGGAATATTGGGGTGAAGGATCGGCTCGTGCACGTAACTGGCAACGTTATGATATGGGTGGAGATGCAAAACTTTCATTCGAAGAAGGTGTTGATTCATATGTACCTTACGCAGGAAGTTTAAAAGATAACGTTGGATTGACATTATCAAAAATGAAACATACGATGTGTAACTGTGGAGCTCTTACAATTCCAGAACTTCAACAGAAAGCAAAAATTACTTTGGTTTCTGCAACTTCGATCGTTGAAGGTGGAGCACATGATGTTATCTTAAAAGATTCAAGTGAAAAGAAATAAGAAGACTTCTATGAAGTCTTTTTTTTATTTTCTGACATATTCTTATATGGGGTGACATATATGGCAGGACAATTATTTGAAATTATGACAAAAGCAACAATTTCTAAAGGTGCAAAAAAATCAATTCAAAAATATGAGTTTACAATGGATCAAATTGATAAAATATTGGGTTGCTGGATCTGTAATCATCATTATCAGGGTATGATAAAAAATGAGCAAACGATTATTGAAGGGGATTTTGATATACATCTTTGGTATAGTTATCAAAATGATAGTTTTTTAAGTAAGCAACAAGTCCATTATACAGATTATATTGAATTATCAAAAAAAGAACGTCCAATTAAAGAAAGAGATGAAATCATTGCGGATTGTTCACATTTACCAAAATGTATAGATGCAAAATTATCTGGAAAAACAATGCAAATAGAAATCGAAAGAGACATGTCGTTAAAAATCGTTGGTGATACAACGATTATGGTAGAAAGTAAGATGGATGACGATAAAGAATTAGATATTAATCCTGATTTCATAACATAGAAAGATTTGTCTTTCTATGTTATAATTGAAAAGTATGAATGCGAGGGAGAAATATGAAACAAAAATATAGTCCGATGATGATGCAATATTTAAGTATTAAAGAAGAAAACAAAGAATCAATCGTTATGTTTCGATTAGGCGATTTTTATGAAATGTTTTTTGATGATGCGATACTTGTATCTAAAGAGTTAGAACTCGCACTTACTGGTAAGAATGCTGGTGCTAAAGAAAGAGTACCTATGTGTGGCGTCCCTTTTCATAGTGCGAGTGGTTATATTCAAAAATTAGTTGATAATGGACATAAGGTGTGTATTGTTGAACAATTAAGTGATCCTGGTAAAAAAGGAATTGTTGAAAGAGGAGTTGTTCAAATTGTTACACCTGGGACTATTTTTGATGAATCGATGACAAAAAATAGAAATAATTATATTGCTTGTATGATTGAGTTTGATTTTGAATATACATTGGCTTTTTGTGATATTACAACTGGTGAATTCCAAGTTTTAAATATTGAAAAGAAAGATAATCTTTTAAATAATCAATTGACATCAATGGATGTTAAAGAAATTGTCGTTTTGAGTTCTTGTCAACATCACTTTGATGATCATATTTTGGTATCTTATTATGATAATGATCAATATAATGAAAAATATGATGCGATTTTCCATCAAATCAATGACCTCAAACAAATCAAAGTGGCTTCATTATTATTGAATTATTTGTTAGAAACACAAAAAAGAGAATTAGAACATCTTCAGATAATTGAAGAAGTCAAAAAAGATGATTTTATGACAATGGATCTTTATACCAAAAAATCATTAGAGTTGATTGAAAATGCAAGAGATCATGAAAAATATGGTTCTTTATTTTGGCTTTTAGATATGACAAAAACAGCGATGGGATCAAGACTTCTCAAAAGCTATATTGACCGTCCGTTATTGAAAAAAGAGGATATTGAAAGAAGATTGGATATTGTTGAAATATTTACTCAACAATTTATTCAAAGGGAAAGTATCAAAGAAATATTAAATGAAGTTTATGATCTAGAAAGATTATCAAGTCGTATTGCTTTTGGTAATATTAATGCCAGAGATTTGAAATGGATTGCTGCTTCATTGAAGGTTATTCCTGAAATGAAATATCAACTATTATCATTTAATGAAGAATTAACGGATCAATTAGCAAATCAGTTAGTTGATCTTTCTCATATTTCTCGATTGATTGATGAAGCAATAATTGATAATCCTCCTCTTACGATCAAAGAAGGGGGCATTATTAAAGATGGTTATAGTCAAGAAATCGATGAATTAAGATATTTAAGAGATCATGGGAAACAGTGGTTAATTGAATTTGAACAAAAAGAAAGAGAAAGAACGGGAATTAAAAATTTAAAAGTTGGATATAATAGAGTTTTTGGTTATTATATTGAAGTGACCAAAGGAAGTTTAGATTTGGTTAAAGATGAATTTGAATATACAAGAAAGCAAAGTTTATCTAATGCCGAAAGATTTATCACACCAGAATTAAAAGAAATGGAAAGTAAGATTCTTTCAGCACAAGAGAAAATCGTTAAATTAGAATATATTTTATTTACAGAAATCAGAAATGAGATTAAAAAAGATGTGCATCTTATTCAAGATGTTGCTAAGGTCATTGCACAAGTTGATGTTTATCAGTCACTTGCCATTCTAGCAAGTGAAAACAGCTATGTTAGACCTGTTTTTAATGATGAAAAGATCATGGACATACAAGAAGGAAGACATGGTGTCATTGAAAAGGTCATGGGACATGGACGATATGTTGCTAATGATGTCAATATAGATCAAGATCATCCAGTTGTATTGATTACAGGGCCTAATATGGGTGGTAAATCAACATATATGCGTCAGGTTGCCTTAATGGTAATTATGGCACAAATTGGCTCGTTTGTACCGGCAAAATATGCTAACTTGCCTATTTTTGATCAAATCTTTACTCGTATTGGTGCCAGTGATGATCTCATCAGTGGTCAATCGACATTCATGGTAGAAATGTTGGAAGCCAATAATGCTTTAAGGTTTGCGACAGACCATTCATTGATTTTATTTGATGAAATTGGACGAGGAACGGCAACTTTTGATGGAATGGCTATTGCTCAATCAATGATAGAATACATTGCTACCCATATTCATTGTATGACTTTATTTTCAACTCATTATCATGAGTTAACTTTCCTTGAAGAGAAACATATGGGAATTCAAAATGTTCATGCAAGTGCACGTGTTGATAATGATAAATTGGTTTTTGAATATATGATCAAAAGAGGAAAATCTAATAAATCATATGGTGTTAATGTTGCAAAATTAGCCAAATTACCTGATGAAGTGATTCAAAGAGCTAACAGTGTTTTAACGACATTAGAAGAAAATAATGTAGAAGATAAATTGATAGAAGAAAAACCACAGTTACAAGTCATTGAAAAAGAAAGTGAAGTAGAAAAATATTTAAAAAATATTGATCCAATGGCATTATCACCTTTAGATGCTTTGTCAACTTTAATAGAATTGAAAAAAATGTTAAAATAGGGAGAATATATGAAAATCAAACAATTAGATGATATTTTAGCCAATAAGATAGCAGCTGGTGAGGTCATTGAAAGACCCGCTAATGTTGTTAAAGAATTGGTAGAAAACAGTATCGATGCAAAGTCTTCTAAAATCGATATCATCATTGAAGATGGTGGTATGGAATTAATAGAAATTATTGATAATGGATCGGGTATGGATGATGAGGATGCCAAACTTTGTTTTTCTAGACATGCAACCAGTAAAATCAAAAATGATCAGGATTTATTCTGTATACAGACTTTAGGATTTAGAGGGGAAGCTATTCCTTCTATTGCTTCTATCTCTCATTTTGTTTTAAAGACAAGTAATGGTAAGCAAGGATCGACTGTGATCTATGAATTTGGAAAATTTATTGAACAGAAACAAAGTGATCTCAATAGAGGAACACATATTTCAGTCACAAAATTGTTTCAAAATGTACCAGCAAGATTAAAGTATGTCAAATCTGTTAATGCAGAGTTTGCGCATATTCAAAATTATGTAGAAAGATTATCTTTAGCTCATCCTGATATTGCTTTTACTTTAATACATAATCATAAGTTGACATTTAAAACAAATGGGAATAGGCAATTATTAGAAGTGATTCATCAAATTTATGGTCTATCTGTTGTTAAAAATATGTTATCAGTTTCTTTTGGTAATAATGAATTTAAGGTAGAAGGTTATGTTGGAAAAATAGAAGTGAATAGAGCTAGTAAAAATCATATCATCACAATGGTTAATCATCGTATAGTGAAAAATCAAATTGCGATAGATGCTATTAACAGTGCTTATCGACGCTATTTATCAGATAATCGCTATCCAATAGCGATCATTAATATAGAAATTGATCCTTATTTAGTGGATGTAAATGTACATCCTAGTAAACTAGAAGTGAAGTTCTCTAAGGAAATAGAATTAAAAGAGTTGATGATTGATGGGATTTCTCATGCTTTAGATCATGTAAATTTAACATATCAGGTCAAACAGGAAAAACCTGTATTTAAGCCTCAATTAGATCAATTGGATCTAGACATTGATTTTAAACAAGAAGAATATCAAGAAAAACCGATCTCTGTTAAAGAAGATATCAAAAAATATGAAGTTAAAAAACCAATCATACCTGTCTCTTATACACATCTGACGCTGCCGACGATATGCAGTGTGT
>CAMFRJ010000008.1 GCA_945981915.1 uncultured Erysipelotrichaceae bacterium | reverse complement strand
ACATATTGATTAATAAATGATATTATTAAGACACAGGAGGAATGCTTATGACTGGAGAAAGAATAAAAAAACTTAGAAAAGAAAAAGGAATGACACAACAGGAATTAGGAGAATTATTAGGTGTTCAAAAATCAGCAATTGCAAAATATGAAAATGGTCGTGTTCCTAATTTAAAAAAAGAAACAATCACAAAACTTGCTGATATATTTCAGGTAAGTCCTAATTATTTGTTGGGTATTGAAGAACCATCAACTCCTTTTTATTCCAATAATATCGATATTCCTTTGTATAGTGATGTTTGTTGTGGAGAAGGATTGTTTGTTGAAGATTACATCGAAGAATATATCTCTTTACCTGAATCATTACTTAATCCAAGAAAAGAATATTTTTGTCAATACGCTAACGGAGATAGTATGAAAGATGAAAGCATTCAATCGGGAGATTTGATTATTTTTGAAAAAACACAAACTCTTCATAATGGAGATATCGGTTGTTTTTCTGTAGAAGATAATGTTGCAACATGTAAAAAATATTATAAAGACCAAACCAATAACTGTATCATTTTGCAACCTGCCAATAATAAATACTCGCCTATTATCATAAATGAATATAATTTTCAAAGCTTTCGAATCATCGGTAAATTATCTTTGGTCATCTCTAAAAGATCTTAATTCAACAGCTTCGTGCTGTTTTTTTTTATAATTGTCTTTACAAGCTATGATTTGGTTATAAAATAGAAGACGGGGAGTGATATTATGGAATTTTCAAAAAGAATGGATCTCTTTGGTGAAAGTATTTTTACTACAATTGCTAAAATGAGAGATGAAAGAATAAAGAAAGGATTAGAGGTTGTTGATTTAAGCATTGGTGCTCCTAATATTGCACCAAGTGAGCATATTAGACAAGTCATTTCACAAGAATGTCTTAAACCAGAAAACTATTTATACGCGATAAAAGATAAAAATGTTTTATTACAAGAAGTCAGTCTTTGGTATCAAAGAAGATATCATGTTCATTTAGATAAAGATACAGAAATTGTATCTTTACTGGGGTCACAAGAAGGTTTATCACATTTAGCGATGACAATAATTAATGATGGTGATACTGTTCTTGTTCCTAATCCTAGCTATCCTATTTTTAGAGATGGTCCTTTATTAGCTGGAGCGAGAGTTGTTGACATGCCATTAAAAAAAGAAAATCAATATTTGATTGATTTTTCAAAAATCAAAGAAGAAGACGCTATAAAAGCAAAATTAATGATTGTCTCTTATCCAAATAATCCAACTTGTGCTATCGCAAATGATCAATTTTATAAAGACTTGATTCAATTTGCAAAAAAATACAAGATCATGATCTTGCATGATAATGCTTATAGTGAATTATTATATGAAGGTATTGGTCATAGTTTTTTAGAGTATGAAGGAGCCAAAGATGTTGGTATAGAATTTAACTCTCTTTCTAAAACTTATGGACTGGCTGGAGCAAGAATTGGTTTTGCATTAGGAAATGCTCAAATGATTCAACAGATCAAAACATTAAAATCAAATATTGATTATGGAATGTTTATTCCTATTCAAATGGGTGCTATTGCTGCCTTACAAAGCGATTATACAATTGTTGAACAAACAAGAGCTGCTTATTTACATAGACGTGATTTATTATGTCAGGGATGTCATCGTATTGGCTGGGATTTTGATATTCCTCAAGGAACGATGTTTGTTTGGGCAAAAATTCCTCCACATTTCTCTTCTTCTGAACAATTTATGCACACTTTATTTGAAAAAACAGGTGTCTTAGTCGTTCCTGGAAATGCTTTTGGTAGTGAAGGAGAAGGTTTTGTAAGAATGGCTTTAGTTCAAGATGATGATACAATCATCAAAGCATTAGATATTATGGATAAAAGTGGTATCTTTAAACAAAAATAATAGTCAGGTTTGATCCTGACTTTTTTAATAACTTTCTTTTATTTAAAAAACTGTCAATGATAAAATATCATGACAGTTTTTTAATCATATGATTACTTAACAGTAATTAATTCTAAATATGATGTTGTTCCTGGAACTCCTGGTGTACCAGCAGTTACAAGAATTTGTTCACCTGGTTGAACAAAATTTTCTTTTGCGATTAATTGAGCATACTCAATCATTGCTTGTCTTGATCCCATTTGTTTACAACGCACAGATTTTACACCCCAGTTTAAAGACAAAGCTTTTGTTGTTTTTTCATTAGGTGTTGCCGCAATGATCATAGATTTAGGTCTATAACGAGACATCTTTCTTGCTGTAAATCCTGAATCTGTAAATGCAATGATTGCCGCAACATTGAACTTAGAAGCAATTTCTGCTACTGACATACAAATCGCTTCACTTGTATCAACAGGTGCTGAACGAATTGCTTTTCTTTGTAATGAATCATAATCCAATGTTTCTTCTGTTTTTAAAGCGATTTTAGTCATAGTCATGACTGCTTCTTCTGGATATTTCCCAGCAGCAGATTCACCAGATAACATGATAGCATCTGTTCCATCATAGATTGCATTAGCAACGTCAGAAACTTCAGCTCTTGTAGGTCTAGGATTTGTCTGCATACTTTCTAACATTTGTGTTGCAGTAATAACAACCTTACCTAATTCTTTACATTTTTTAATAATGTCTTTTTGAATCAAAGGAACATCTTCAGCTGGAACTTCGACTCCTAAGTCACCTCTGGCAACCATGATTCCATCTGCTACCTTTAAGATATCTTCAATGTTATCGACACCTTCATTATTTTCGATTTTCGCAATCACTTGGATATTTGGTTTTCCATTTTCTACTAATAATTTCTTAATATCAATGATATCCTGTGCACGTCTACAAAATGATGCAGCAATAAAATCAACATCCATTTCACATCCAAAAGTAATATCATCAATATCTTTTTCAGATAGATAATCAAATCCTAATTTGACATCAGGTACATTGATTCCTCTTTTATTTTTAACAACGCCATCATTTGCACAAACACAAACAATATCAGTTCCTTCAACATGGTCAACCAATAATTCAATTTGACCATCATTAACAAGAATAAAACCACCAGGTTTGACATCTTTATACAAATCTTTATAGGTTATAGTAAATCTATCACTTGTTCCTTCAATATCATCTACACAGATTGTTGAAACTTGTCCTTTTTTAAATTCAGTTTGTCCATCAACAAAATCTCCAGTTCTAATTTCTGGACCTTTTGTATCCAATAAAACAGAAACATTTTTATTTAATTCTTTATTAACTTTTTCTAACATTTGAATGTTTGCACGATGATAATCATGATCACCATGTGAGAAATTTAATCTCATGACATTCATCCCTGCTAAAACAAGTTTTTTAAGCATCTTTTCATTATTTGATGCAGGACCAATTGTACATACAATTCTTGTTTTTTTCTTTCTTTCTCTTTCTAAAACCATAACTATAACCTCACTTTAGCTTATTATCTTAATTTAATTGCATCTTCGTAAATTGAAAAATCTGTTTTACGTTTATGGCTTAATACTTCAGTAATTTCTTTACCAACAATTTCACCATGAACATAGCTTACACATAATCCACCTTTACCAGCTTCTAATAATTCAACTGCATAAACACCCATTCTTGATGCAAGAACTCTGTCTCTTGCAGATGGTCTTCCACCACGTTGCATATGTCCTAAAACGTTTGCACGAGTTTCAAAACCAGTTGCTGCTTCAACTCTTTTTGCAAGTTCATGGACATCAGTAATATGTTCTGTTATAACAACGATTGCATGTTTTTTATCTGATTGTTTTGCAGCCTTTAATACTTCAATGACTTTTGCTTCATCAAAACCAACTTCACTTGTAATAACCATTTCAGCTCCATCAGCAATACCTGCATTAATCGCTAAGTCACCACATCTACGTCCCATAACTTCTAGAATTGTACATCTTTGATGAGAACTTGATGTATCTCTTAATTTGTCTAATGCATCAACAATTGTATTTAATGCAGTATCAAATCCAATTGTTCTGTCAGTATCAGGAATATCATTATCAATTGTTCCTGGAATACCGATACAGTTAACACCCATTTTTGTTAGTTCTAAAGCTCCATGATAACTTCCGTCACCACCAATAACAACCAAAGCTTCCATACCAACTTCTTTCATTTTTGCAATTGCTTCTTTTCTGACTTCAGGGTCTTTAAATTCTGGGAATCTTGCAGATTTTAACATTGTTCCCCCAATGTTAATAATGTTACGTGTACTATGACGATCAAATTTGATAAATTCACCATCGTGTAAACCTTTATACCCTAATTTGACACCATACACTTCAATCCCCTTATTTAAGCAAGTACGTGCAACTGCTCTAACAGCAGCATTCATTCCTGGAGCATCTCCTCCAGATGTTAAAACTCCAATACATTTTACCATAATTGTCACTCCTATATTTCTTATCTACAATAAATTTTATCACAAATCTCACTACGTCTACAATGGTTTTTCTTTTTTTATTACATGAAAGCTATCCTTTTAAGACCATAGGTAAAGATGAGGTAAAGATACTTTGAAGTAAACGTTCTACTTTTATTTTATCTCTTGCATCTTTTATCCTTAAAGTATAAATTTTCATGAGTTCTTCTTTTCCATATTCACTTGTATAGAAAGTTGGTTTTTGATTTTGAATACGATATGTGATGATTGAAGATAATACTTCATCTCTTGACCAAGGTGTTACATTTTCACCACCAAGATCATCAATAACGAGATAATCCAATGTTCTTAACGATTCCATATTATTATCATTTCCATATTCTCCAAAAGAATTCTTTAAATCTAATAAAAATGTTGGAAAATGAATATAGCCACAGGAATATCCGTTTTTTGCAAGATTTCTAATCAAAAAACCAGCTAAAGTTGATTTTCCTATTCTTGGTTTACCCTGAATATAAAATCCATATTCCTTAGGATCAAGAATATAACTGTAAATCTTTTTGACTGCATTTTCATCAGTTGTTGACAACCTCTTGATATCTTCTGGTGTCACCAATACTAACTTTTCACTGACATTCCTCATCAAAATATGACTTAAGATTTTTTGTCTTTCCAATAATTCTTTCCCAAAAACACAAGGTGTTAAAGTCATATGAATCTGATCATCTGCAATTTCCATGAACTGTTTCATTCCCTTCGTTGTCTTATGACAATCATCTAAAGAATGACAATTCAAACACTGATGACTATCTTCTTGATAATCTAAAAATTCAGCCCAATTATGATCAATAATTGAACGATCTTGATGATATTTTGTCAAAATATCCTGTATCACTTTATCTTTTAATAAATCCTGAATACTATTTTCTTTATTTCTTTGAAAATCTTCATCAAAATCAAATATATTCATATCCTTAATACTTTCCATCTCTTACACCTCACTTATATAAACTATTTAACATCTTCATCAGATCTTCATTTGTATCTTCTATGTCGTTTTGTTGATCATCTTGAAGAGGCACCTGATTCAACCATGACTCCTCTATTGTTTGTGATTGCCTATATCTTAAATAAGCTTTACCTTCTTCAATGGCATCTTTGACAGTCGTAATTTTCTTTCTTTTCCACTGACTAGCTAAAGCTTCTATAAAATTCCGTGGTAATGATTGATCACATTTAACCAAAGTTAATTCTATTAAAACATTCATCACTCCTGGTTCTAACTGTAAATCAGTGAGAACCGATTCGACAACCTGAAGATCTCTTTTTAATGGTTCTCTTCCACCTAATTTATCTTTTAATAGATCATAGGGTGAAATTGTTTCTAAGTAATGAATATGTTGCTCTAACGAAGATGATCCTTCTTCCTGCTGTAAAAGAGGCGATTGTTTATGAAAAATTTGTTCAAACTTTTCAGGCATTTTTAAATCATAATAATCTCGACAAAATAATATCAGTTGTTTTTGATCTAAACGCTGATGAGTCATCGCTTTTTTAACCATTTCTAACATATCCAATTCATTGATCTTATATAATAATCCTAATTGTTGAATCAAAGCAATATCACTTTGTTGGAACATTTTTTTAGAAAGTTGAAAACTTTCCATTTCCTGATAAAAAAGAGTCAGATCATATTCTTTTTCAAGTGCATGATGTTGTTTTGATTGATAATTCTTTGTAACCAAGACATTGTCTTGATTAAGTTGAATATCAAAGACATCACCAAATGATGCAGATACATTTTGATATTCATCAAGATTAACATGATATGTTTGAAAAGGCATGATTGTTTTTTCATATTCATCATGTAATCTTTGTTTTAATAAAGTATTCAATATTTGATGATGAATAAAATCATTCGCTGATAATGGCATATTCATATCAAAGACATAACGATGCTCATTTTGTTTTACAAATGTATTCACCAAACCTACTGCTTCTAATTTAGAAAAAGCCTGTGTTAATGATGTCAAAGATAATTGAGTCACTTTACATAAACGAGAAACCAATGATGGTTTTTTAGTGAGGGTATATTGATTTAATTCAGAAAAAAGTGTCAAATAAAGTGTGACTGCTTCATTTCCAATTAAAGGCTGATACAATTGTAGAAGCACTTGATAACTATCTTGATCAAGATGACAGTTGCTTCTTGTTTGATAAATATCACTGATTGATAATACTTCCATCTTTTATTCCTTTCATCATTTTTTCGATTTGTTTATATAATGACTTAAGATCGCCGTTATTGTCTAAAACAATATCGGCTTTTTCTTTTTTTATATCACAAGATATCTGATTCGCAATGATTGTTTTTGCATAATCTTCATCAATATGATCACGTTTCATTAAACGTGACAATTGTGTTGTTTCATTTAAATAGACAACAATAATATTATCACATAAATATTCTAAATGTGATTCAAATAATAAAGGAATGTCTAAAAACAAACATTCTTTATCTTGATTTTCAAAAATGGCTTCTTTTAATTTTTGAATCACATAAGGATGAATGATATCTTCTAGCTGTTTTTTTGCTTTTGCATCATGAAAAATAATTCTTCCTAATGCTTTTCTATCAACAATACCATCTTTTACACAACCAAACAAACTTTGTACTTGATCAATACATGTTTGATCAATAGAAAGAGCTTCTCTTGACAGTAAATCCGCATCAATCACCTGATAGCCATGATCACGTAAATAGTTAGTGACTGTACTTTTTCCACAGGCAATTGAACCAGTGATTCCATAAACAATCATCGTCTTGCCTTTTGGCAGACAGGACAATAATAAGTTCCTCTGCCATGAACCATAATCTTTTTGATATCATGTCCTAAAGGACATGTATGTTGCATATGGACTTTCAATTGAACCTGAAATAAACCATCAATGCCATTACTACTAAATGAATGGATCGTTGTTCCTCCCTGTTCAATAGCACTATTTAAAATATCACTGGCTACTTTAAGCAATTCCTGAACTCTTTTTTTCGTTAATCGATTAGCTGGTGTTTCCGGATGAAGATTCATCTGATAACAGATCTCATTTGCATAAATATTCCCTATCCCAGCTAATACTGATTGATCTAATAAAACTGTTTTAATAGGTATATGTCTTTTTTTAAGTTGTTGATAGACTTGTTGAAAATCGGCATTGAAAGGCTCCGGCCCTAATTGACAAAGTGGCAATTGCTTTTGATATGTATAATAATCAACAATCTTCATTCTGCCAAACTTTCTAACATCATGATATCTTAATTCATGACCATCATCGAGCTCAAAAATGATATGATCATGACGAGATATATGATCTTCTTTTTGACAAATCAAATATTTTCCTTCCATTCTTAAATGAGAAATAAACGCTGATTTTTCTAATTTGAAAATGAGATATTTCCCAAGTCGTTCAATAGCAGTAATCTTTTGATGAATAACATTTTCTTTAAAGGTATTGATATCTCCATCAATAATAGGTGGATAGAGAAAATGGACATCAACAATTTCTTTATTAAGAATAAGATGTTCTAATGTTCTTCTGACTGTTTCGACTTCTGGTAATTCTGGCATCATTTCACCTACTTTAATTCATACCAATTTTTCGCATAGGCCCCTTCTGCTTTGAGTTCAACAGACATGGCATAAGCATTTTCCATTCCAATTTTCACAATATCCATCACTTGTTCCAATTCCTCTTGATAAACATCAAAAATCAATTCATCGTGTACCTGTAAGATCATCTTTGATTTTAAATGATTGTCTTTTAAGAGCTGATCAACCTTGATCATCGCTAATTTAATGATATCAGCCGCTGACCCTTGAATTGGAGAATTCATTGCTAAACGTTTTCCAAATTCTTGTCTCATATAATTTTTTTCATTAATTTCAGGAATATATCTTTTTCTATTCAAAATAGTTGATACAAATCCATTCTCTTTACCAAAAGCAATGTTTTGATTCATATAGTCTTTGATTTCATGGTATTGTTCAAAATATTTTTGAATAAACTCTCTTGCTTCTCTGACACTGACTCCTAATTGTTCTGATAAACCAAAATCAGACATTCCATAAATAATCCCAAAATTGACAGCTTTTGCATTTCTTCTCATTAGAGGAGTCACTTCATCTTCTTCAACACCAAAAACAACACTTGCGGTATGTCGGTGAATATCCTTATTATCATTAAAAGCTTGAATCAGGCTTTCAACATGTGCTAAATGAGCGAGTACCCTTAATTCAATCTGTGAATAATCAAAAGATACAAGATAGTCATATTCAGGAACAAATGCTTTTCGAATCAACTTTCCTTCTTCTGTTTTGACAGGAATATTTTGTAAATTAGGATCAGTAGAAGATAAACGTCCTGTTTGTGTCAAAGCCTGATTATAGATGGTATGGGTTTTCCCATCAATAAAGACTTGTTCCTGTAAACCAATAATATAAGTTGAATAAAGTTTTGTAAGTGTACGATATTGTAACACTTTTTCAACAATAGGATGCTGATCCTTGATTTTATCTAAAACATCAACTGATGTTGAATACCCTGTTTTTGTTTTTTTACCATTTGGTAAAGCAAGATCTTCAAATAAAACTTCACCTAATTGTTTAGGAGAAGAAATATTAAATTGTTTATGAGCTAATTGATGAATGTCTTTTTCTAATTCACTGATTTGACTTGAAAAATCCTTTTCTAACTGTTTTAAGACCTTCAAATCAACCTTTGCTCCTTGAAATTCCATATCACTTAAAATATACGCCACTGGCAATTCAACATTCTTATATAGCTCAAATTGATGATCATCTTTAAGTTTTTGAATCACTTGATCCTTAAGCTCATAAATTGCTTTTGCTTGTGATATATAATGCTTTGCGATAATATCAACATCTGGAATATGTTTTTTAGCACCCTTGCCAAAAACTTCTTCATCGTATAAAACATCATAGTATTGATAATAATCACAAACAATCTTGATTTCATCTTTTAAAGATGGATTAAGAATGTAAGAAGCTAATTGAAGATCAAACGTATATCCTCGTAGCTCTAAACCATGCCATCTACAGGCATTGATACATTTTTTAATATCATAACCATATTTTTCTATTTGAGGATCATTGATAAACTGTTGAAAATGAAGATCATTGATGGCATCTTCTAAAGTAATATAATAAGCCTCTTGATCATTATAAATACCAAAACCAATAATAGGTGATTTATGATAGTTTGTATCATAAACCCCAACAACAACTGCACTATTTTGTTGGATCACAGGCAATGATTCAACAATATGATATTCCAAAGGCTTCACATCTTTTTTTTGAGCGACAGACATTCTTTTTAATAATGAATTCATGTCATATCTACGATAAAAAGCAGCTAACTGATCATAATCATATCCTTTATATTTCCATTTTTCTAAATCTAATTCAACAGGAGCATCGGTCACAATAGTCGCAATTTTTTTTGATAAAATGCCTAAATCAATATTTTCTCTGACTTTTTCTCCCATTTTTCCCTTTAATTCATGCATATGTTCTTGAAGGTTTTCAATAGACCCATATTGATGTAATAACTTTAAAGCCGTTTTTTCACCAATTCCTGGAATTCCAGGAATATTATCAGCACTATCACCCATCAAACCTAATAAATCTCTCATTTGATCAGGAACAAGCTGATATTTTTCATAAAACGATTCTTTTGTGATCATTTCATATTCATTTGTCTTTTGTGGTTTCTTATATTGAACAACATGATCATTGATCAGTTGCATCATATCTTTATCATTCGTAAAGATTGAAACATCCATTCCTTGATCACTTGCTTTTTTGGAAATTGTCCCAATAATATCATCTCCTTCATATCCTTCGACTTCAATGAAAGGAATATGATGTGCATCAAGAAATTCTCTTACCATTGAAAATTGACAAATCAATTCATCAGGTGTCTCTTTTCTTGTTCCTTTATATTCTTGTAACAATTCACTTCTAAATGTTTTTCCTTTTGCATCAAAAGCAACCACCAAATATTCTGGTTCCTGTTTTAAAAGATGTTCTAGCCTATTTGCAAAACCATAGACAGCATTCGTAGGAACACCATCTTTATTGACCATCAGATTACCCATGGCCGCTGTTGCATAATAGCAGCTAAACAACCAGAAATTTCCATCTATAATCACTATTTTTCCCATAAAATACCCCTTTATTTGATATCTTTGACTTGTTCAACGATCAAAGATAATTTATTTTTATTATCGACTTTACCTTCTATATAAACAATTTTTCCTTTTTGTAGAATTGATCTTGCTTTTTGATAAACAAAAGCAAAAACAACACCCTCAACATGTCCTGTTTCATCATAGCCTTCAATAAAACACATCTCATGTCCTTTTTTATCAACAATCGTTTTCACTCTTGTCAAAGACAATATGACTTGTACCTTTTTTAAGACATATTGATTTAAAGATGAGACTGGTATAACCGATACTCGTAATTGTTGTTTCATATAACTGATAGGATGTCTAGATAAATAAACACCTAAAACCTTTTTTTCTAACTCTAATCGCTGCATTGGATTTTCTGCAACAGTTTGTAAAATTGGTGGTTCATCAATACCTATTTTATTTTTTAAATCAGCATATTCGATCAACTGATTCAAATTAGCTTTAATTGTTGCACGATTCATCTTAAATTCATCAAAAGCACCTGCATCCACCAAACTTTCAAACATTTTGGCATTAACCTTAGAACTATCCATTCTTGAGATAAAATCCAAAACATCTCGGAATAAACCATTCTTTTCTCTTTCATCTTTAATAGCTTTATAACCTGCCATTCCTACATTTTTTATTCCTAACAAAGAAAATCTCAAATTTCCATTGTCTTCAATAAAACGATTTGTTGAATAATTGACAGATGGTAACAATATCTTGATACCATAACGTTTCGCTTCTTGAATATAATTGGCTTTATTGTGTTCACTATTTTGTTCATTAGACAAAACAGCTCCATAAAATGCCAATGGATAATTGGCTTTTAAATATGCCAATTGATAAGCAATGATTCCATAAGCTACTGAATGAGATTTATTAAAACCATAATCTGCAAATCTTTCAATCAAATCAAAAATACGCGAAGCATCCTCTTGGAGATAACCATTGTTGATAGCACCATTGATAAAATCATCTTTCATTGAGGCCATTAAACTTGCTGTTTTTTTTGACATTGCTTTTCTTAAGATATCCGCCTTAGAAAGTGAAAAACCTGCAATCATCTGTGCCACTTGCATGATTTGTTCTTGATATAATAAAATACCATATGTTGGTCTTAAGATATCTTCCAATTCAGGAAGAGGATATTCAATTTTTTCTTGTCCAAACTTTCTAGCAATATAATGAGGAATTTCTTTCATTGGTCCAGGACGATACAAAGCAATGGCAGCTACAATATCATCCAAACAATCAGGTTTCATCTTTCTTAATAAATCTTTCATACCCGCTGATTCTAATTGAAAGACACCTAATGTATCACCTCTTGATAACATCTCAAATGTTTTTTGATCATGTTCATCAATTTCATTTAAATTCAAATGTATTCCTTCATTTTCTTCAATATTTTTTAAAATATAAGAAATAATCGTCAAATTTTTCAAACCTAAAAAATCCATTTTCAACAAACCAACTGATTCAATATAATCTTTTGAATATTGTGTCAATACATGGTGGTTAGGCCCTTTTGTAAGGGGGACAACTTCATTAAGACAATCACGAGATAAAACAACCCCAGCAGCATGCATAGAAATATTTCTTGGTAAATGTTCTACTGTACAGATACATGGTAAGATTCTTTTGAGAGCTGGTTCTTTATTGACCAAATTTTGAAAAGCATAAGATGTTTCATAAACTTCTTTTACAGTCATTTTATTTTTACCTGTTGGTATATATTGACACATTAACTCTAATTTAGGTAGAGAAACAGAAACAACTTTCCCCAAATCTCTTAAGGCCACTTTTGGTCCATATGTAGAAAAAGTGACAATTTGTCCTACATGTTCCTGACCATATTTTTTGACAACATAATCAACAACTTCATCTCTACGATCATCTTGAAAATCAATATCAATATCTGGCATTGATACTCTTTCTTCATTTAAAAATCTTTCAAAAAATAAATCATATCGAATTGGATCCACATTGGTTATACCTAAAACATAACTCACCAGACTCCCTGCTGCAGAACCCCTTCCGGGTCCTACCAAGATATGTTGATTTTTCGCAAATCTGACATAATCAAAAACTATTAAAAAGTAGTCTTGAAATCCCATTTGATTGATGACATTCAATTCTTTTTGAAGTCTTTGAATATAATGAGAAGGCACCTGTTTGCCCTTAAATCGCTTTTTAAGACCAACAATACACAATTGTCTTAAATAATCTTCACTTCTGATATTTTCCTCTAAAGGATAACGAGGCAAATGCATCTGATTTGTTTCAATCATGACATGACATCTTTTTAAGATTTCATCCGTATTATCCAAAATATCTTTAGGAAATAATAAAGACATTTCATAGCTATCTTTCAAATACATCTGATCACTGACAGGTTGATGATTGCTTTCTAGTTTATTTCCTTGGGCACTTGCCTGTAATAAATCTAATGTAAGAGCATCACGAGCATATAAATAATGAACTTCATTAGAAGCACAGACCTTGACATTTTGCAATGTAGCAAGCGCTATTAATCGTTCATTTAAATGTTGTTGAAGCTTTAAATGATGATTTTGAATACAAATACGATAATTATCACCAAACATCTTTTTAAACATCTCTATATATTTTAAAGCTTCCGATTCTAATTCTTTTAAAACTAATCTTTCAACAATACCTTCTTTACAACCTGATACAATAAAAAGATGTTCTCTATATAAACTTAATCTTTCCAATTCTATATGATGATGTTCACTTAAATTAATATCGCTACAGATCTTTAATAGATCATGATAACCAACTTGATCAATACAATACAATAAAAATGGATAAACTTCACCTTGGATAGAGACACTGGCCTGCATTCCAAAAACTGGTTTTAAACCATATTTATGGCAAGCATTAGAAAACTCTAAAGCCCCATACATATTATCGATGTCTGTCAGTGCCAAAGCTTCCATATGCAACTCTTTAGCACGAGCGCACAGTTGATCAATTAAGATCGTACTGTTTTGAAAGCTATAACAGCTGTATACATTCAATTCACCAAGCATCTTATCCACCACCTTTCAATTATTATACGCTAAAATAAAAATCAATAAAAGTTTTATAGAAATGTTTTACAAGATAATAAAATCAACATCAAAGCAACATAAATGACAAAGATAATATAAAGAATTGAAAAAAATTCAAGGTGAATGACCAATAATAGAAATAATCGATAAATATAAAGGCAAATGACATAATAATGATAATGAATCTGTAAAACTCTAAATTTTCTTTGCCATAAAATAATGATAACTGATAAAAGTGTTGCGAACAGATGAAAAGGTAATAAAAAATGAGAAAAAAAGATTTGAAGAAACAGACATATTCCTACAATAAACTGCATTTTTTTAATTCTAATCAACATATTCATCACCATTATATCTTATGACAAACAATAAAAAAGAACACTCTATCGAGAGCATTCTTGTAAACATTTTGCTAATTGATCTGGACAGCTTGTTGGTTTCATCCCACAGCGAATCCCCTGTAGTCTTTCAATCACATCTTCTACTTTCATACCTTTAGCTAAAGCAGCAACCCCCTGTGTATTTCCATGACAGCCACCATAGAACTGTACATTTTTCACAATACCATCTTCCACTTCTACATGGATTTTTCTAGAGCAAACACCTTTAGGTGTATAATTAATTTCCATCTTTATTCCCTCCTGTTTGTATTATAGACTATTTTCTCACCAATTTCACAACAGATGCAACATAAGATTGATAAAGATAACTATCTACCGGTTTGATTTCTACAACACGATAATATTTAGATAGATCTTGAATATCCTTTGCCATTGTACTTGGTGAATGATTCACATAAATGATTTTTTCAACCTTTCCTAAACGTAGTGTCTCTTTCAATCCATCAGGAATACCATTCTTTTCATTTTGAATAATGAAAGTATCATATTCTTTCTTTTTTGCATAAGGAATAACTTTCTTTTCAATATTTCCACAAATAAAATGCACATTTTCTTTATGCAAAACACGAGCATTATATTTGGCATCATCAATATGCTCTTGTTTATCATCAATAGCTATCACTTCTTGATCTAAAGATAATTCTAAAATACCTAATTGACTATTTAAAGAAATAATTTTTTGACTATCTTTAACCATTGTTTTAATCACTTTATTGATGACTTGATATGCTGTCTCT
>CAMFRJ010000007.1 GCA_945981915.1 uncultured Erysipelotrichaceae bacterium | reverse complement strand
GATTACCAATATTCGCATCAGGATGATATTTTTTAGAAAGTGTACGATAGGCTTTCTTAACTTCATCATCACTGGCATTAGGAGAAATACCTAATACTTGATAGGGATTCATCTTTTTTCCTCCAATCTTTTCTTTTTAACCATTTCAAACTTTGTCCAAATACCACTATAAATAATATTTTTTAAAATATCAATATTTTCTATAATTGGAAGTTTATCAAAATAGAAACAGCTTTGTGAGATCATCATTTCTAAGATGTGATAACAATAATCCTGGAATTCTTCACGATTGGAAAATCGGTCAATGAACGGATTATAATTGTGTTTCTCGATATCTTGTTCAACATCTTCATAAGCATCAATCAAATAAATGAACTTTCCTAAATAATAACCCATATTATAGAGATCATCTTTAAAAATATCATCTTGATAGACCATGATCTCACCCATAATCTTTCCAAAACAACCAGAAATTTCATCTAAGTTTTGTGTGTTTTCTTTTTCTAAACGGTGAATGTTTTCTAGTTGTTCCATGATTATTTTTACTTTTTCAGGATATTTTTCTTTGACCTTTAAAAACTCTTTTTGTAGTAAAGAACATGCCAGCTTACTTTTTAAACTTTTCTCATCAATGATATCATCTTCTAATTTATAATAAGTCAAAACGATTGTCATATCACTGACATAATCCAAATAAGGAGTTAAGCGCACATCTTTTTTATGAGCAGGATGCAAAGGACATCTGATTGTTTTGACCGTTTCTTGTGGTTCATATAAACTGGTTAATAAAATACCAACAAATGTGAGATCATTATTTAATGTAAGCTGTGAAATTTTGCCGTGTGTTTTCTTTAAACTTTGACAAAGTCCACAATAATATTGTTGATATTTATCGAAGTCTTTGATTTTTAATTCAGGTTTATTGACAACAATATATCCAAACATATTAAGTTCTCTTTTCAAATTTATTTTGACATTTTGGACATGTCACAATGATTTTTCCTTTACCTTTAGGAAGTCTTACCATCTGTTTACATTGTGGACAACGAAAGTATTTATGACTTCTATCACTCATTCTTTTTTTATGTAAATGAAAGAATTGAGTGATAGGTTGAATCATTTTTAAATATTTTTCGTTTTCTACATATCTTTTATAGACTTGTCGAGAAAATGTACGATATATCACAATAAACCATATGACATAACTAAAAATAGAAATAAATGTATTTTGTAAAAATATGTTGATAACCAATAATATGATCACAAACCATAATGCATGTGTGTTTAAATTATCAACACCATATCTTCCTTGCATAAAACGAATGAATTTTTCTTTCATAATAATCTCCTTTTTTCTCTAGCATTATATGATTGCATTATTAACAATACATGAACTTCTTTTATATTTCAAAGTTTTTTTGATATGAGTAATGAGTTCTATCATATGTAACTGATTCATATTATCAGATACTATTCAAATCATTTTTGATGATCAATCATTATCAATAACGTTTCTATTTGAAAAACAGAGAATGATGACCCTTAGGTGATGAGTAGTTGACTAGACATTGATAGATGTCGATGTTATGATTGTTAGGGGTGAAATTATGTTAGTATCATTGTCTAATCTAACAAAATATGTAGGTGATCGTTGCCTTTTAGATAACATAGAATTACATATTGAAAATAAAGATAAAATAGGATTATTAGGGGTTAATGGCACAGGAAAATCAACTTTGTTGAAAATAATAGCTGGCCAAGAAGATTATCAGGGGAAAATCATTTATCAAAAAGATATCAAAATAAATTATTTACCACAAACACCTGTTTATAATAAGGAAGATACGATTTTAGAAACTGTTGTCAAACAGTTTGATCATCAAGATATTCATGAATATGAAATGAAGGCGTCATTAAGTAAATTTGGTATTTATCAATTAGATGAAAAAATCAAGAACTTATCAGGGGGGCAAATCAAAAGAATTGCTTTAGCTATTGCATTGGTAAAATCATGTGATCTCCTCATCTTAGATGAACCAACCAATCATTTAGATAATACGATGATAGATTATTTAGAAAAATTTTTAATAAAATGGAATAAAGGCTTACTGATGGTGACACATGATCGTTATTTCTTAGAAAGAGTTGTTAATAGAATTGTAGAAATTGACCATGGAATGCTCTATAAATATGAAGCGAATTATTCAAAATATTTACAGCTTAAACAGGAAAGAATAGACAACCAGTTACAGAGCCAAAGGAAGCGTAAGTTGTTTTTAAAAAAGGAATTAGAATGGGTGCGTGCAGGAGTTCAAGCACGTACAACAAAAAGCAAAGATCGTTTACAACGTTTTGAAAAGCTCAGTCAAATGAAAGATGTTCAACTCAATGGTAAGGTTGAAATGATCCATACAATGTCTCGTTTAGGAGGAAAGACAATAGAACTAGATCATATTTCTAAAGCTTTTGATACAAATGTATTATTTGATGATTTCTCCTATACGTTTAAAAGACATGATCGAATAGGAATTTTAGGCGATAATGGAACAGGAAAATCAACTTTATTAAATATTATTACAGGACTAGTTAAAAGCGATAGTGGGCAAGTGATTATTGGTGAAACTGTGCGCATTGGTTATTTTAAACAAGGTCATGATGATCTTCCTCTACAAAAAAGGGTCATTGATTATATTCAAGAGCTTTCTAATGATTTTGTGAGTGACGGTCAAAGGCTCTCAGCTAAAGATATGTTGGAAAGATTCCTATTTGATGCAAACCTTCAATATACACCGATTTCCAGATTATCTGGAGGAGAAAAGAGAAGATTGTATTTATTAAGGGTCTTAATGGAAATGCCTAATGTTTTGGTGCTGGATGAACCAACCAATGATCTAGATATCGAAACATTGGCTATATTAGAAGATTATCTCGATGATTTCGAAGGAATTATTCTTACTGTGTCTCATGATCGGTATTTTTTAGATAGAATTTGTGATGGTCTATTCATTATACAAAATCAGCATTTACGGTATGTCAATGGTGGTTATAGTCAACAAATGGATACTTCTACAAAAGTAGAAAAAGAAAAGACAAATTCTTTACAAAATTATAAAAAACATAAGCCAGTCAAATTGAAAATGACTTATCAGGAAAAGAAAGAATTTGAAACGATTGAAGATGATATCTCTCACTTAGAAAAACAAATGAGAAATATTGAGGATAAGATGGAACATATCATTCAATTTGATGAGATATTTAAGTTGACCAAACAAAGAGATGAGTTGCAAGATCTATTAGATGAAAAAAATGAAAGATTTTTGTACTTATTAGAATTACAAGAACAGATTGATCAGCAATAAAGAATCTGTTCTTTTTTTATTATCATTGACAATTATTCTTGTCATTATGACAAATAAAATAGTCAGGAGGTCTATATGCCATTAAAAAATAGAGTGAAAGAATTTAGAGCAAGCAAAGGTATCAATCAACAGGAACTAGGGACGCTCGGTGGTGTTTCTAGACAGACAATCAGTTTGATTGAAAGAGGAGATTGTAATCCAAGCATTACCTTAGCTTTAAAGACAGCTCATGTATTTTGTCAAAATGTAGAAGAAGCATTTATATTAACGGAGGACGATTATGAAGGATAAAAAAGTATATATTCAATTTGCACTGATCATAGTAGCATCATTAATAATTGGTTATAGTATTGGTAATTTTGAAGAAGATATTACAAGTTTATGGTTAATGATCAATGATGGATTAAGAAATTATGGATTGTAGTCCTATTGTATTGAGTTTATTTTACTCATTTTAGGAACTTATTATTATCTAAAAGGGAAAAATCATTCAATTCAATATTGATGATGATGACAATTATGAAAAAGCAAGTCGTTATTTGAATTTGTCTATGCTTTTTACTAATGTGTCAGCACCTTTTCTCTATATTGTATTAGGTTTGAATTTTGTAAATATCATTGAAAACATTGTGCTTTCTTTAGGATGTTTAGTTATTTCTTTATACTTTGATTTGGTTTGCCTTTTTACAAAAGGTAGTCATTGATCAAATCAAAAAGTTAGCACCAGAAAAACAAGGTAATGTTTTTGATACCAAGTTTCAAAAAGATTGGTATAACAGTTGTGATGAGATGGAGAGAGCTCAAATTGGCATATGTTGTTATCAAGTGTTTAAGTTCATCAACTCTCTTTATCTATTAGTGATGATCATCATTTCTTGCTTATCACTTAGTGGTTGGGTTGAACCAATTTGGATAGTCGTGATTGGCGGATTATGGTTGTTCCAACAAGCAGTCCATTCGCTTTATGCACTGAAGGAAGGATAAAGTGGAGGATAGTTGATATCGTCTTTTAAATTTGGTATGATACTTGGAAAAGGAGGCATTTTATGAAACATTTTCATATAGATCGTGATGTTTTGACAAAAGACATTTTAAAAGAAATAAAGAATAAGATGGTATCTCGTTTTCCAAGGGTGAGTTTATTTTTGTGTGGAATCTTAGGTGCATGTTTTACTGTTTATCATTTAACAGTAAAACATTGGGTACTATGTATTGTTTTCTTGGTTTTAACTGTTTTGATTTTTTTAGAACTGATATTTATGCATAGGAAATTATATAAGAAATATTTAAAAATGTTTGATAACAGAGAACAAGTCCCTTTTTCATTGGTATTTAAGGATGAAGATGTGACAGTCCACAACAATGCTTTAAAAAGCGATGAAAAGATTCCTTATGAAAATATGAGACAAATCAATGAAACAAACAGTGCTTATGTAGTCATTGGTAAATATGGTGAAGTGATGATTGTTTGTAAGAGCGCTTTAAAAGATGGAGGAAAAGCTTTTTTCCAATTATTAAAGAGTAAAAAGACAAAAATAAAAAAATGGCCGGAATTTTAAATCGTCTTTTATAGTGATAATATCAAATCCATCTTGTTTATTTTTTTGCTTTATTAGATAATATTAGGTAAGGAGGATTTAAAAAATGAAAAGATTTTTAAGTTGTTCAAGTAGTGAAATGTTGGCAATGGATGGTCAACAATTAAAACAGGCAATTCTTGCCAGCGAAGGAAGAACAGTGATGACAGAAACAGTTGTCGCTATTGATCCATTATTAGGAGATGTGACAAATGCAGAATTAGCTGTTGCTTTTGGGAGTGACATGATCCTATTAAATTGTTTTGATTGTGAAAATCCAGAAATCAAAGGATTACCTGCATGTGATAATCCAGTTAAAAAATTACAGGAATTGGTAGGTAGACCGATTGGTTGTAACTTGGAACCAGTTGATCTAGATGCTGATATGATGGAAGAAAGACACACAATTGCTTCAGGAAGACAAGCAACTGCCAGCACATATCAAAAAGCACAGGAACTAGGATTTAATTTTATTTGTTTAACAGGGAATCCAGGGGTTGGTGTTTCTAATAAATCAATATGTGCAGCCATCAAAGAAGCTAAAAAATATTTTAAAGGTTTGATTATTGCAGGAAAGATGCATGCTGCTGGTATTGATGAACCAATCGTTGATATGAATAGTATTAAAGAATTTATTGAAGCAGGAGCAGATGTTATTTTAATGCCTGCTGTTAATACTGTTCCTGGTTTATCAGAACAGGAAGTAACAGAAGCATGTAAGTATATTAAAGCACATGGTGCATTATCTTTAAGTGCGATTGGAACAAGTCAAGAAGGTTCTGATGAAGCAACAGTTAGAGAAATCGCTTTAATCAATAAACGTTGCGGTGTTGATATCCAACATATTGGAGATGCAGGATTCTGTGGAGTTGCTTTACCTGAAAATATCATGACTTTGTCACTAGCAATCCGAGGGAAACGTCATACTTATCATCGCATTGCTTCTTCAATTAATCGATAATAATAGAAAGATTGATTTTATTTGACTAAGATCAATCTTTTTTATATCATATTTTTGTCATAGGAGGATGAAATGATGAATAATAAATTGTTGTATAAAGATGTATTTAAAGATATTGATCATATCATTCATGAAAAAAAAGACATCATTATTGTGATTGATGGAAAAAGTGGGAGCGGGAAAAGTACGCTTGCTTATGATTTGCAACAACATTATCAAGCTTCATTATTTCATATGGACGATTTTTTCTTGCAGATATATCAAAGAACACCAGAAAGATTCAATGAAGCGGGTGGTAACGTTGATTATGAAAGATTCTATCAGAGCGTTATTCTTCCTTTGTTAGGACATAATGATGTTAATTATCAACGTTTTGACTGTTCCACGATGACACTAGGAAAAGTCCAAACCATACCTTATCATCATATCAATATTATTGAAGGAACTTATAGTTTACATCCATATTTTCAAGATTACTATGATATTGCGATAGTTTTAGATGTCAGTGCAGACTTGCAGAAAAAAAGAATTATCAAAAGAGAAGGTTTAGAAAAATGGAAAACGTTCGAAAAAAGATGGATTCCTCTAGAAAATTACTATTTTCAAACGTATAATATTTATCAGCAAGCACATTTTATTTTGGAATACGAAAAATAATTGGAAAAGTATTTGAATTGTGATATGATTTTATCAACAATAGTTGGGGGATGAAAGAAATGTATAAAATATTATTATGTTGTGCATCAGGTGTAACGACAAACATGTTAGTTAATTCAATCAAAGAGAGTGCGAAAAAAGAAAATCAGACAGTGATGTGTTGGGCAGTTGGAGCTCTATCTATCAAGTTTTCATGGGCTGATGCCGATTGTGTTTTAGTAGCACCTCAATCAAGAGCAAATTTTCAAAAAGTGAAAGACATGATCCATGGTGTTATTCCATGTGAAATGATGAAAGAAGAAGACTTTATCAATATGGATGGCGATGCTTTATTAAAACATGCCATTGATATTATTGATAAAAATAGAAATAAATAAACATGAGTCACTCATGTTTTTTTATTTGATTATTTTTTAAAAACGGTCACAAAAAGCGGACACAAAAAATTGTAAAACATTCTTTTTTGATTATATTAATACTTTTGTGACAATTTGTGCTATAGTATTTATAGATATATCAGTAAAAATAAGGGGCGTTGTTATGAAGAATATTTTTTTTGAAGATAATCAAGAATTCACATTAGATGATTATATGTGTTATGGTAAAGATGGTAGAGGAAATTTAGGTGATCATATTTCTATTGTGACATATAGGTTGTTAGAATATTCTTTAAAAATAGAACTGATGGAACAATTTGGAAAAGATGTTCAAATAGATATATTTAGAAAAGCGGGATATCGTTCAGGTGTGTATTTTGCAAGTCATATATTAGATCTTCACTTACCTTTTCATGAGTTTGTTGCTCAATTACAAAAAGAATTAAAACATTTAAAAATAGGTATCTTAAGAATTGAGGATTATGATGAAAAGACTGGGAAGATTGTCTTAACTGTATCAGAAGATGCAGATTGTTCGGGATTACCATTTATTGGTGAAACGGTCTGTAACTATGATGAAGGTTTTTTTAGTGGTGTTTTATCAAAATATACAGGTAAATCTTACAGTGTGATCGAAGTCGATTGCTGGGCGACAGGTGATCGTGTTTGTCGTTTCCAAGCAATGGTAGAGGAGATAACAAATCATGAATGATACAGAAGTTCTTTTTCAATATTTAAAAAGTATACTTTATGATGATCATATCAAAAAGCCTGATTTTCAACAGCTCAAAGCAGAAAATCAAAAATTGGCTTTAGGTTTAGAAGTTTTACAACAACAAGTTGAAGAAATGAGACATTATAGCGCTGACCTTTCACAAGGGAATCTTTCAGCGAAGATGCCTTCTCGTGACAATTATCTCTGTTCCAACTTAAAAAATCTACATGCTAATTTAAATCATTTGACATGGCAGGCAAAGCAGGTTGCTCAAGGTGATTACAATCAGGAAGTATCTTATTTAGGAGAATTTTCACTTGCTTTCAATAAGATGACCGAACAATTGAAATATAGAGAAGAAGAATTAAAAAAAGAAGCAGAAAAAACAAGAAAAAAAGCACAAATGATTGAAAGTTATAATGATCTTCTGGTGGAAATGTCAAGAAAAAGAAATGAATTAATTCTTGTTGTTGATAGATGGCATGATAAGATTATTTATTCCAACGAAGGAATCCAGAATGATCAAAGTGGTATTTTTTCTCATCCTCAAGATCTTCCATTTTATCATCGTATTGTCAATTGGGAAAAAGAAGATTATGAAATTTGGGAAGCGCGAGATAATGGTCAATATTATTCAATCAACTCTTTTAAGATTGAATGGTGTGGTCAAGAAAGTTATATGCATATTGTTTATGATATTACCAAAGAGAAACTACAGGAAGACGATTTGACAAATAAGGCATATCATGATGTCTATGGAATCTATAATCGTGTCTTCTTTGATGAATATTTTCAGTTATTATTAGATAAACAAGAAAATTTTGTTTTTTGTTATATGGATCTTGATGGATTAAAAATGGTCAATGATCACTATTCTCATTTAGAAGGTGATGAATACATTAGATCTTTTGTTTCATTAATTAAGAAGAGTTTTAGAAATAATGATGTATTTGCAAGAATTGGTGGAGATGAATTTGCACTAATTTTAAATCAATGTCCTTTTCCATTGGCTCGTCAAAAAATGAAGGCTGTCTATCAGAGTTTCTTCACTTTACATCACAAGGATTATCCAACAAGTTTTAGCTATGGCTTGGTGGAAGTCAAAGGTCAAGATCATCGAATTATGAAAGATATTTTGAAAGAGGCTGATGATCTAATGTATCAGTGTAAAAAAGATAATAAAAAGAGATTAAAGGCAGAGATACAAAGTTGGTAATCTCTGTTTTTTATAAATAATGTTTTTTAATAAAAACAATTTATTACCAATTTCTTGAAAAAATACGATTATTGCATTATAATTGTACAAGTTGGAATACATTTTTGTGTTTCAAACAATAATATATATATTTATCATAAAGGAGGATAAAATGGAAGATTCAAAAAAAATCAAGTGGTATAGCTTGGCGTTTATGGCATTTTCTACTGTATGGGGTTTTGGAAATGTCTTAAATGGTTTTGTATACTTCAATGGAATTCAAGTCATTTTTAGTTGGGTGCTCATGTTTGCATTGTATTTCGTTCCTTATGCTTTAATGGTTGGGGAACTTGGATCTGCCTTCAAACATAGTGGTGGAGGAGTCAGTTCCTGGGTACATGAAACATTTGGACCTAAATTAGCTTATTATGCAGGATGGACTTATTGGGCAGTTCATGTCACTTATATTGCCAGTAAAGGAAGTGGTGGATTAAAAGCCTTAAGTTGGGCAGTTTTTAGAAATGCAGAGACTTATGATACTTTTCCAACAATTGTTGTTCAATTAGCAACACTTGCTGTCTTCTTATTTTTCTGTTGGGTTGCCAGCCGAGGACTCAATCCATTAAAGAAACTTGCCACTGTCGCTGGAACAAGTATGTTTATCATGTCTATCTTATATATCTTGATGATGTTTGCTGCACCGGTTATTAATCCAAATGGAGGCTTTGCATCAATTGATTTTAGCTTTGATAAAATTATTCCACAATTTAATGTCAATTACTTTACATCATTATCTATTCTGGTATTTGCAGTAGGTGGATGTGAAAAAATTTCACCTTATGTTAATAAAGTAGAAAATCCTTCAAAAGGATTTCCTAAAGGTATGATTGCACTTGCAATCATGGTTATGGTATGTGCTATTTTAGGAACTTTTGCAATGGGAATGATGTTTGATCCTGCTATCATCAATGCAAGTCCTGAATCATTTAACTCTTATGTTTCAAATGGAGCTTATTGGGCCTTCCAAAAACTAGGGGGTTACTATCATATGGGTGATGCATTATTGATCATCTATGCACTTTGTAATATGATTGGTCAATTCTCTACTTTAGTATTAAGTATTGATGCCCCATTAAGAATGTTATTAGATAATGAAGATGCACGTCAATTTATTCCTCAACAATTATTAAAGAAGAATAAATATGGAGCTTATATCAATGGTATTTGGATGGTTGTCGCCTTATCAGGAAGTATTATCTTAATTCAGATCTTAGGTGGACAAGGAGCAGCTGGTGTTTTAACACAATTAAATAAATTGAACTCTGTGTGTATGCCGATGCGTTATTTATGGGTATTCTTAGCTTATATTGGATTACGTCGTGCTATGGATCGATTCCCAGCTGAATATCGTTTTGTAAAAAATCAGACAATTGCAAAATTCTTTGGTTTCTGGTGTTTCTTTGTGACAGCTGCATGTTGTTTACTGGGTGTTTACTCAACTGATCCATTTACACTTATTTTAAATATTGTGACACCATGTGTTTTAGTTGCATTAGGATTAATTTTACCTACTATTGCGAAAAGACAAAAAGCAAATTCTTCAGCAAATGTGGTAAAATAAAGATGAAAATGGAGGTGTTATAAATGTTTGAACAAGTATCAAAAGATATGTTAGCTTTTCTTCAAAAAAGTCCAACAGCTTTTCATGCTATCGCAAATATTGAAGATAAATTAAAAGAAGAAGGATATCAACAATTATTAGAAGGACAAACATGGCAGATGCAACCAGGTGGTCGTTATTATGTGACACGTAATCATTCAAGTTTGATTGCGCTTCATGTTGGTCAAGATCTTAGTGAATATGGCTTTAATGTCGCTGCTTCACATAGTGATTGTCCTACATTTAAAGTTAAAGAAAATGCAGAAATTGTAGTCAATAATCATTATACGACTTTAAATACAGAAGGATATGGTGGTATGTTATGTTCAACATGGTTTGATAAACCTTTATCTGTTGCAGGACGTCTATTGATTAAAGAAGGAAATACATTCAAAACACAATTGATCAATATTGATAGAGATTTGTTGCTGATCCCTAATATGGCCATCCATATGAATAGAGCTGTTAATGATGGTTATGCCTATAATAAACAGATTGATATGTTACCATTATTAGGTATGACACAATGTCAAGCAGGTGATTTTAAAAAATTGCTCGCTCAAGAAGCAAATGTGAATGTAGAAGATATTTATGGTAGTGATCTCTATTTATATAATAGAACGGCACCATCTATTTGGGGAGCTCATCGTGAGTTTATTTCTAGTCAACATCTCGATGATCTTCAATGTGCTTATACATCTTTAATAGGGTTTTTAAAAGGCTATAATGATCGTTCAATTAATGTTTATGCATGCTTTGATAATGAAGAAGTAGGGTCAGGAACAAAACAGGGGGCTGCTTCTACATTTTTATATGATGTCTTAAAACGTACAAATGCGGCTCTTGGAAAAGGTGAAGAAGATTACTATCGTGCTTTAGCGTCAAGCTTTATGTTAAGCGCTGATAATGCTCATGCTGTTCATCCTCATCATCCTCAAAAAACCGATGCCACAAATTGTGTTTATATGAATGAAGGAATTGTTGTGAAATCTCACGCAGGACAAAAATATACAAGTGATGCCTTGAGTATTGCTGTTTTTAAAGAATTGTGTCAAAGAGCACAAGTTCCTGTTCAATTTTTCGCTAATCGTTCTGATGAACTAGGAGGAAGTACTTTAGGTAATATTGCCATGTCACAAGTTTCAATGAATAGTGTTGATATTGGTTTACCACAATTGGCAATGCATTCATCTTATGAAACTGCTGGTGTAAAAGATACTTATTATATGATCAAAGTGATGGAAGAATTCTTTAATAGTCATATTCATGAAGAAACTTCTCATATTTTAAAGGTTGATTAATGAAAAAAGAACAGAAGACATATGATATCACATATGATAATAAAGAAAAAATCAAACGTTTAAATGCTGATTATTTTTCATATTTTCAAGATATTGAAAAATCATTACTCAAAAAATCAAAGAATATCGTCAAAACAAATATTTTGATGAGCGATATTTTAGATGAAATGATCAAACATCAAGAAACTATTCATGATCCTACACTTCTGCTTGGCAAAAACAAACAGACTTTTATCGATAAAATTGATAGAAAGATCAAATATAAAGAACGCATAGCTGCCATTAAAAATCATGATCAGATTCATTATACGATTGCTGGTCTATGGATGACTATGTGTGGCTATCTTGTTCTTCTATTTGTCAAAGAATTGTTATCAAATCATTATCTTATTCATTTTTATGTTGATTCGTTGGTTGCAGTCGTTTCACTTTGTATTGCTATACATAATTTAAGTAATGAAATTGCTACGATCAAACGCTATCAATTATCTATGAAACCTATCATTATTGAAATAGTCGGTTTTATTGTATCATTTATCGTTGTATTTTTGATGTATGCCTATCCTTTTGATATCACTTTTGTCATTTTAGTAGCTGCTTTTTTCACAAATAAAAAAATATTTGAAAAAGAATTGAATCAATAGTATCTCAAACGAGATACTATTTTTTTATATTTTAACAAACTTGTATAGACAAATAAAAAACAAACGTGCTATTATTTGTCTAGGCAAGGTTGAATAGACCACGCAAAGCTATAGGGCCTTAAACATTTTAAGGTAGCCAGTTGCAAGAAGTAGGATTACTTTTTGTGACTGGCTGTTTTTATTTATAGGGAGGATCAGATATATTAAAAAAATCTAAGCTTATTTTTCAATGTTTTCTTTCAATGATGATGATTTTTTCTTTTTTATCTAGCGTTTATGCAACAGGGAATTCTTTAGACATCCAAGTTGATGTTTATGGAAAAAGAGAAGATAATCAAAAAACAAAATTGACTATTTTACTACAAAATATAAGTCAAGAAGACAAGACACTATCTTCGTTTCAAATTCATTTGCCTCAACAAGTTGTTGTACAATGTAAAGATGATAGCTATCGTGTTTCTCAAAATGTTGTGACATGGGAGAATCAAACAATATTGGCACAAGAAACAAAAACATATATTTTGAATGTTGAAGAGTCAACACAGATTGCAGGATCATTAACATGTTATCTTGATGACAACAATGTGTTTTCTAAGCAATGGCATGATCTTTTTGAACAAAAATTGACAAAGGAAAGTCAGAAAAAAGTTAGGAGTGGTGAATTACCAGATGGTTATGAACCACGTGTTGATGATTTGAAATGGCAACATCCTAGTGCACTGTTACCTTTTGGTTCAGCTTCAAGATCAGCAGTTTTTACTTTTTCAGATTTAGATTTTCAAGCAGGAGCTGAAATTTGTGGAAAGATGGCAGTTGGAGGAAATTTAAATATTGAAAGTATAATGACCAATTTAGGATTTGTCCCTTCTCATATTGGCAATGGTGATGAAATGCCATATACAAAAAACGAAGTCCGTTATTTGATCAATGGCAATGCTTCAGGTAATATTAGTGAAGTCAATGGCTGGTTAGCCGTTGGTGGAAACTGTCAAGAGCTACAGGCAACCTTATCTTTAGCTGATGGTGGTTATAAGATAAGTGGTAATGCCAATGGTTTAGTGACAACACAACGTGTGCTTCAAGGAAATGATACATTTGATGATGATTCAAATGTTAAAGATCGTTTAACTCAATATTTTCAAGATGCACAAAATGATTTACAAAAGTTAAATGAAAGTCTATTCGCTATAAGTAGTGATGGAACTATCAAAAAAGAAGGGAATCAATTATATTTAACAGGACAAAAACAATACAATGTGTTTTCAATCGATGTTGCTATGTTAAATGATATCAAAGAATTATATATTCAAGTTTCTCAAAATGCAAAGGTCCAGATTAACGTCATTGGTGATGCATCTCATCAAACATATAAACATCAAATCATCTATTATGCATCAACTATTGTTAATGACAGTACTTTTGAAAGAATAGATGATGGAGTCAATAGAGATTATAGTAAAAATATCATCTGGAATTTCAAACAAGTTCATGAAATCAATGTTTCAGGTGTTATGATTGGCTCTATTCTTGCACCATCAGCTTCTTTACGTGTTGAAGGATCGGGAAGTAGCACTAATGGGACAATTATTGTCAACAAGTATGTCATGAATAGTGGTGGAGGAGAAGCTCATAATTATCCTTTTGTTTTCCCATTAGGTGAAACCATCAAGATCAAAGGCCGTAAAATATGGGATGACAACAACTCTACTAATAGACCAAAAGCAATTGCTTTCGATATTTTACATGATGATGAAATCGTTGAAACGATTTCATTAAATGCTGGAGATAATGGTATTTGGGATGAAAGAGAATTACAATTTGAATCTCATGAGTTATTGAAATATCAAAATGGTCAAAAAATTCTTTATCATGTTGTTGAAAGAACTCCTGTAGGATATAAAGCAACAATCAATGGAAATCAAGAGACAGGTTATCTTATTACCAATCAATTGCAAGAGTCTCCAACAATCCCTTCAGGAAGTTTAACTTTTTCAGGGAAGAAGACCATTACAGGATTAAATCAAACAGATAAAGTCTTTACTTTTGAATTATATGAAACCAATGAACGCTATGTCTGTGGTAATCAAGCTTTACAAACAATCTCTACATCTGGATTGATTACAAGTCAAGAAGGTCAAATATTTCAATTTGCACCTCTTCAATATGTAATCCAAGGAACACATTATTATGTCATCAAAGAAAAGAAACCTGAACAATTAGAAGAATTTAAAGAAAACACAACTGAATATCATTTACAAGTTGATGTTAAAGATGAAGGGAAAAATCAATTATTGGTGACAGTCAAAGATGAACAAGGGCATATATTTTGTCCTTCAAAGGTTGATTTTGAAAATGAATATGAAACAAAACAGACCATTGTTGCTATTTCAAAAACAGACAAAACGGGTAAAACAAAAATAGTGGGAGCTAAACTACAGATAAAAGATGAAACAGGGCATGTACTTGATGAATGGATCTCATCAGCAAAACCACATGTGATCAAAGGACAATTAACAGCAGGGAAAACATATCTTTTACATGAAAAACAAGCACCAGCTGGTTATACATATGCTCCTGATCAATCCTTTACAGTCAATGAAGCAGGAATTGAAACAGAAGTCGTCATGAAAGATGAAATGACATCCATCAAAGTTGGAAAATATGATATTGAAAACAATGTTGCT
>CAMFRJ010000006.1 GCA_945981915.1 uncultured Erysipelotrichaceae bacterium | reverse complement strand
ACACTGCATATCGTCGGCAGCGTCAGATGTGTATAAGAGACAGGTATATAATGTCTTGTGACACGGAATAAGGAGAATAATTAATAATGAGAACAACTACAAAAAGATTAGAAAATGCTGTTACTCAAATTAAAGTAACATTTGATAAAAACGAATGGGCAGACGCTCAAAAGACTGCTTTAAATAAGTTAGCTGCTAGAGTAAGAATCGATGGATTCAGACCAGGGAAAGCACCTGCAGCTATGGTCAAAGCAAGAATTGGAAAAGCTGCTATCTATGAAGAAGCAACTGATCAATTACTTCAAAAGAAATATATGGATATCATGAAAAAAGCAGAAGTGACTCCAATTGCTCAACCATCTTTAACAGTTGATAAAGCTGATAAAGATAACTTAAAAGTCACTATCTTATGTCCTGTTAAACCTGAAGTTGAATTAGGTGAATATAAAGGATTAGAAGTGAAAAAAGGACGTGCAACTGTTTCTAAAAAAGATGTTGAAGCACAAATCGAAAACTATCGTCAACAATTTGCTGAATTAACAGTTAAAGAAAATGGAGAAGTTGCTAAAGGTGATACAGTTGTCATGGATTTTGAAGGATTCATTGATGGTGTAGCTTTTGAAGGTGGAAAATCAGAAAACCATTCATTAGAAATTGGTTCAGGACAATTTATTCCTGGATTTGAAGATCAAATGATCGGTATGACTTGTGAAAACGAAAAAGATATCGTTGTCACTTTCCCAGAAGATTATCAAGCAGCTGATTTAGCTGGTAAAGAAGCAACATTCAAAGTTGTTGTTCATGAAATTAAAGAAAAAACTTTACCAGAAGCTGATGATGAATTAGCAATGGATGTCAACATTGATGGTGTTGAAACATTAGAACAATTAAAAGAACATATTAAAAAACAATTAAAAGCGCAAAAAGAAAACGAAGTTGAAAATAAATTCTCAGAAGATTTAACTCAAGCATTATTAGCTTGTTGTAAAGTAGAAGACAGTGAAGCTTTATTACAATCTGAATTAGATTTAATGTTAAGAGAAATCGAAATGAATTTAAAACAACAAGGTTTAACATTTGAATTATATGAACAATTCACTGGTAAAAATAAAGATGCAATTAAAGAAGATATTAAAGATCAAGCAAAAGATCGTGTGAAATTAAATGCTATTTTAGCTGCAATCGTTGAAGCAGAAGAATTGAAAGTAACTGATGAAGATCGTGAAGCAGAATTAGCTGATATTGCAAAAACTTATAACAGAGAATTAGAAGATATCAAAAATCTATTTGCTCAAAACATGTACCAAATTGATATGGATATCTTAAATAAAAAAGCAATCGATGTTGTTAAAGACAATTTAAAAAAATAATTCATAAAGACGCTTAAGCGTCTTTTTCATAAAAGGGGGTTTTATGATGAACGAAAGTACAGTATTAACTCTTCCTGTTGTTTGTACAAGAGGAATGATCGTTTTTCCAGGGAATCGTTTAACTTTGGATGTTGGGCGTCCATTAAGTTTAAAAGCCTTAGAACTTTCAAGTCAAAATTACGATAACAATATTATCTTTGTTTCACAAATGAATCCTGTTGTAGATGATCCAAAATATAATGATGTATTCCATGTGGGAACATTATGCAAAATTGAAAGAAAAGTACGTAGAGACAGTGCGGGAACGATTAAATTAACTGTAGTCGGTGAAAAGAGAGTTTCTTTGTCTGAATTTTATATTGAAAACAACTGTATCTTTACAAGAGCAGCAATTTTAGAAGATATTTTTGGCGATACTAATGAAGAAATTGCATTAGTGAGAAAAACAACGTCATATTTTGAACAGGCAAAACGTTCTATGCCTCATATTCCAGCAGAAAGCTTAGCTTTACTTGCTAATGGGACTTCTGCAAGTTTACTAGCAGATACTATTGCGCAATACTTACCAATTGATTTAAAAAGAAGACAACAGATTTTAGAAGAACAAAGGATCAATGAGCGATTATTAATGGTCGCTAGTTCAATTGAATCTGAAAAAATAATTAATCAGTTAGAAGATACGATTAATCGTAAAGTGAAAGAAAGTATTGATGAAAATCAAAAGGAATATTATTTAAGAGAAAAATTAAGAGCAATCAAAGATGAATTAGGAGATACTGTTCCTAAAGAAGATGATGCAGATGATATTCGTCAAAAATTAAAAGATAACCCTTATCCACAATATATTAAGGATAAGATTGAAGAGGAATTAAATCGCTTTGAAGCAATGCCAGCTGCTTCTTCAGAAGCCAATGTTGTCAGAACATATATTGATTGGGTCATGAAGACACCTTGGTATCAAGAAAGCAAAGATGAAGAAGATATTCGAAAAATTGAACAGATCTTGGAAGAAGATCATTATGGGTTAGAAAAAGTTAAAGAAAGAATTGTAGAATATTTGGCTGTTAAACAAATGACACAGTCATTGAAAGCACCAATTATTTGTTTAGCTGGGCCACCAGGTGTTGGAAAAACAAGTATCGCAAAAAGCATTGCACGTGCTTTAAATAGAAAATTTGTGAAAGCTTCATTAGGTGGGGTTAAAGATGAATCTGAAATCAGAGGGCATCGAAGAACTTATTTAGGATCTATGCCTGGAAGAATTATTCAAGGTATGAAAAAAGCAGGTGTTATCAATCCAGTCTTCTTATTAGATGAAATTGATAAAATGTCAAGTGATTATAAAGGTGATCCAACAAGTGCTATGTTAGAAGTTCTTGATCCAGAACAAAATAATCAATTTTCTGATAACTATATTGAAGAGCCTTATGACTTATCGAAAGTCTTATTCATTGCTACAGCTAATGATTTAGGTGGAATTCCTGCACCACTTAGAGACAGAATGGAAATCATTGAAGTTTCAAGCTATACTGAACAAGAAAAATTAATGATCGCAAAAAATCATTTGATTAAAAAACAGTTAGAAAATCACGCTTTAAAAGAAAATCAAATGATTATTCCAGATGAAACATTAATGGAAATTATTCAACATTACACAAGAGAAGCAGGAGTTCGTGAATTAGAAAGATATATTGCGAAATTATGTCGTAAAACAGTTCTTGCTATTTTAAAAGATAAAGTTGATTGTGTAACAATTGATCATGGTAAATTAGTAGATTATTTAGGAAAAGCACCATTTGATCATACAAAGAAACTTGATAAACCACAAGTTGGTGTTGTTACAGGAATGGCTTATACACAATTTGGTGGAGACATCTTACCAATAGAAGTTAATCATTTTGAAGGTAGTGGTAAGTTTATCATTACTGGACAGTTAGGTGATGTTATGAAAGAATCTGCATCCATTGCATTAGACTATATGAAAGCAAATAGTGAAAAATATGGTCTTAAAGATATTGCTTTTGATAAAGAAGATATTCATATCCATGTTCCTGAAGGAGCAGTTAAAAAAGATGGACCAAGTGCGGGTGTCACTTTAACAACAGCTATCTATTCAGCATTTACGAATAAACCAGTGAGAAATGATGTTGCGATGACTGGTGAAATTACTCTAAGAGGAAATGTTTTACCTATTGGGGGATTAAAAGAAAAATCTATTTCGGCGCATCGTTCGGGAATCAAAACAATTATTATTCCTAGAGAAAATGAAAAGGATATTGAAGATATTCCAGAATCAGTACAAAAGGATCTTCAAATTGTATTAGCTGATAACATTGATACAGTTTTAGAACATGCAGTCATTCAATAAAAACAAGTATGAAATTCATACTTGTTTTTATAATGTTGAAAGAAGTATATAAAAGGAAAGAAAGAAAAAATAAATGCCCAAAATCAGTAGACATCGTGGTAAGATCAAATCATCTTTACGATAATTATCTTGTGGATTGTGAGGATCTATGATCAGTTTCTGTTTTTTTCCTATTTCAGTTTCTCCTACAAAACGTGCTTTTGCCTCTGTTATATAATGATTTCCACAATAATCAAAGCCATAGAGTGGGAGGCGATAGCGATGGTTTTTAGTATAGCTATAATGTTGACTATATTTTTCAACGATTGCTTCAATCTCTAATGAACAATTCTTTTTTATTTTTTTACTGATGATACGAGAAACGCTCATCAAAATGATAGATAGTAGCAAAAAAATGATGATTAATATGAGAGTTATTGTATCCATTGGTATTCCTTTCGTCTTTTATCAATAATTGATGATATTATAAATTATCTACTATTATAACAAACCATCTTTTATTTTATCAATCCTATTGTGATGAAATGATGCTCTTTTTAACAAAAAAGAAATACATTTTCGTGAATGATTGCATTTGTTTATTTTTATGTTAGAATGTCCTTGGTGATAATATGGTAAAAATTAATAAATCAGAATATATTTTATCGGCTGCCTGGCAGTCACAGTGGCCTCAAGAATCATATCCAGAAATATGTTTGGCAGGTCGATCAAACGTTGGGAAAAGTAGTTTTATCAATGCTATGGTTAATCGTAAGGCTCTAGCCAAAGTATCAGCAACTCCTGGAAAGACAAGAACATTGAATTTTTACAATATCAATGATGCTTTATATTTTGTGGATGTTCCTGGTTATGGTTATGCTAAGGTCAATGATGATACAATAAAACAGTTTGGAAAAACAATGGAAACATATATTCATAAAAGACAAACACTTTGTGGGATGATCTTAATTGTTGATTATCGTCATAAACCGACAAAAGATGATTGTTTAATGTATCATTTTATGAAAAGTCAAGGAGTACCTGTGATTGTTGTTGCGACAAAAGAAGATAAATTAAAAAGAAATGATTTGAAGAAAAATGAGAAAATAATTAAAGATACACTTCAATTTGATAAAAATGATTATTTTATACGTTTTTCAAGTTTGAAAAAAAAAGGTATCCAAGAAGCTTGGAATGCGATTTATCAATTATGTGATATTGATTTTGAATAGGTGGAAACACCTATTTTTTTTCATATCTTTTTATTTTCAACATACAATGATATGGGAGGAAAGATATGCAAAAAATATATTATGAAAAAGAAATTGATTTGTCTCATCGTTTAAAAGAGCTGGTCAGTTTAACTGTTGATGAATCTATTGATTATAAGATAGAAGACCAAGGATTAAGGGCAAGAGGTTCTTTGATCATTAAAGGGGAGTATCTTAGTGATGAAAGTAAACTGTTTGTAGAAAATATTGAATTAGATATTTTTGCAGATGATCAAAAGATTATTGATCAAAGAGATTTTCATTTAAAGGTAGAAGATTTTGATTATGAGATTCATGATGGAAATTTGATTGTGACCATTGAAGTAGGTGTTTATGGTGTACAAGATGGTAAAGACAGATATGTTCGTTTAAAAGATGATCCTCTTGAGGAAATAGAAGCATTATCTAGAACTTTACAACAAATGCCACAAGAAGAAGTGACTGAGCCACTTCAAGATGTTGCAGTCGCTTCAGAACCTTTGCAAGAAAAAGTCTATGAAACAAAGGTCAAAGAAGAAAAAGATGACAGCGATGAAGATACAGGCATTTATTATCTTTATGTCATAGGAGTGAATGATACTTATTCATCAATTAGTGAACGATATCAAATAGATGAAAAAATTATCAGAGATTATAATGATAATATGAATCTGGTAAGCTCTCAAGTTCTCATCATTCCATATGTCCCTACAAAAGATAGTGAATGAGAATTATTGTTTTCATGTACTTGGTCTTATTCAATTAAGTCCACTTGTTTATAAAGTGAAAACAGATACCCAATTTTATTGTTTAAAAATTGTAGAAAATAAGAAATTAGAGATAGCTTACAATCATATTACAACATTAAAACTTGCACATTTTGTACGTTTGATTCCAAATCAGGAACATCATTGTCTGACCTGTTATGGAGAACGTTATTTTTATATCATGGAATACTTACAAGCTGATAAAGATATCAAGAAAGAAATGAAGTTAAAAGCTTATTATCAATACTTGGCTTATCTTCATAATCATTCTTTTTTTTATCAACATATTGAAAAAGATTTTTTAGCTCAACAAAAACAAGATTTGTTTTCTATTATACAAGAAAGAAAAAATCAGTATGAAAGTTATATGAAGCAATTTGAATTGATGAAATTTCGTTCTCCCTCAGGATGGATGCTGGTTTTGAATTATTATCGTATTACAGAATGTTTTCATCAAGCATATCGTTATTTGAATGATTATGATGAATTGATGAAAGAGAAAAGTGATATGAGATTATCGTTAACGTATAATCATTTTTCTTATGAACATATTTTTATTTATGAAGATCAATTGATCTCAATTGATCACATGCATATTGACTTTTGTATCTATGATATCTATGATATGTTTCAAACAATTGAGCCATTGAATGAAAACTATGACAGTTTATTTTCTATTTATTTACAGAACGTTGAGCTCTTACAAGAAGAAAAGATATTATTAAGCTGCTTATTGTCAATTGTTCCACAAATTCATTTCACAAATGATGAAGAACATAATATTTTAGAGATGTCTAAAATATTATGCTATATGGAGAGTATAAATCGTATAATTCAAAAGTTAAAGATTGACTCAAAGTAGGCAATTTGTTAGAATGATAGTGCGATGAATTGGAGGAGTAATTCTTCTTTTGTCTGATAGAGAGTCCTATTTGGTGGAAAGGGATAGTCAAAGAGAATGAAGGTAGCCAAGGAGCTTGTTAGATGAAATCAAAGTAGTTTAACACGTAGAACTGCGTTAAAGTTTTGAGGTGCTAAGACAATTCTTAGAACTAAGGTGGTAACGCGATCAAGTCGTCCTTAGATGGATGGCTTTTTTTATTGAAGGAGGAAGAACGATGGAAGTATTTACAAAATATTATTATATTTGGATTGTTTTTGCATTATGTTGTTTTTTTCTGATTAGTTTTTTTGGAAAAAGAATTATGCGTGTGAAAAATGCCAGAAAACAACAGGAAGCTAAATTTGAAGAAGAAAAAGATTTGTTTTCTCATTTAACAAGTGCGGTTTTTGATGAAGTGGATACAAATGATCTGACAAAAGCTGTGATCTTTCATATACAGGCAAAAGAAGACCGTTTATTTGATAATGATGATTATGATGGGAATATTATTCCTTATTTAACACATGATGAATTAATGATTTATACTTTATATCAAGTAGAAAATTCTTTACAACAAAGAAATGGTTCTATTCATAGTTTCTTTATTGATGAACCTTATTGTCTTTGTAGACCTTATTATAAAGAAGCATATGAATTAATGAACTGTCATGAAATTGCTCATCTATTAGAAGAAGCAGAAAAATTAGCTATCATGATTGAAAACGATCAAGAAGATGATATCGATGAAAATAGTGATTATGCAACATATAATTTTTCTGATTTTACTAATGAGTTAAAAGCATTATTAAGATCATCTGGATTATTTAATAAAGCGGGAGAATATATAAGAGCTCATAAAGATAGCTTTATTGAAAAGGGGGATACATATGAAGAAGGAACTTGCAAGTAAATATAATCATCAAAGTGTTGAAGAAGGAAAATATCAACAATGGTTAGACAAAGAGTATTTTAAAGCAGGTGATACATCTAAAAAACCATATGCGATTGTTATACCACCACCAAATGTTACTGGTAAACTTCATTTAGGACATGCGTGGGATACAACGTTACAAGATATGATCATTCGTTATAAAAGAATGCAGGGCTATGATGCTTTGTGGCTTCCAGGAATGGATCATGCGGCGATTGCGACAGAAGTTAAAGTTGTTGAAAAATTAAAAAAACAAGGCATCAACAAACGTGATTTAGGTAGAGAAGGTTTCTTGGAAAAAGCATGGGAATGGAAAGAAGAATATGCTGGAAATATTAGACAACAATGGGCGAAATTAGGACTATCTTTAGATTATTCTAAAGAAAGATTTACTTTAGATGAAGGCTTAAATGAAGCTGTTACGAAAGTCTTTGTTGATTATTATAATAAAGGTATTATTTACCGTGGAGAAAAGATCATTAACTGGGATCCTATTCAACAGACAGCTTTATCTAATGAAGAAGTTATCTATCAGGATGATGAAGGAGCGTTCTATCATTTAAAATATTATTTAGAAGATCATAGTCGTTATTTAGAAGTTGCGACAACAAGACCAGAAACTTTATTTGGTGATACTGCTGTTGCAGTTAATCCAAAGGATGAAAGATATAAAGATTTGATTGGAAAACATGTTATTTTACCAATCGTTAATAAATTAATTCCAATTGTTGGCGATATACATGCGGATCCAGAATTTGGAACAGGGGTTGTTAAAATCACACCTGCACATGATCCAAACGACTTTGAAGTAGGAAATAGACATAACTTAGAAAGAGTTGTGGTGATGAATCCGGATGCAACAATGAATGAAAATGCAGGGAAATACTGTGGTATGACAAGAGAAGCTTGTCGAGATGCATTAGTGGAAGATTTAAAAGCTGCTGATCTATTAATTAAAATTGAACCGATGGTTCATAGTGTTGGTCATAGTGAAAGAACACATTGTGTTGTAGAACCATATTTATCGAAACAATGGTTTGTAAAAATGGATAAATTGGCTGCTCAAGTGTTAGAAAATCAAAAAGATCCTGATAAAAAAGTGAATTTTGTACCAGGAAGATTTGAAAAGACATTAAAACAATGGATGGAAAACTGTTATGACTGGTGTATTTCCAGACAGTTATGGTGGGGACATCGTATTCCTGCCTGGTATCGTGGAGATGAAGTTTATGTAGGAGTGAGTGCACCTGAAGGTGATGGATGGAAACAGGATGAAGATGTTTTAGATACGTGGTTTTCAAGTGCATTATGGCCTTTTAGTACTTTAGGGTGGCCAAATGATACAATTGATTTACAGCGTTATTATCCAAACGATGTCTTAGTAACAGCCTATGATATTATTTTCTTCTGGGTAGCACGTATGGTCTTCCAAGGAATTGAATTAACAGGACAAAGACCATTTAAAGATTGTTTGATTCATGGTTTGATTCGTGATTCACAAGGTAGAAAAATGTCTAAATCACTTGGAAATGGTGTTGATCCAATGGATGTTATCGATCAATATGGATGTGATGCATTAAGATATTTCTTAACAACAAATTCAGCACCTGGACAAGATCTCAGATATATTCCAGAAAAAGTAGAATCTTCATGGAATTTTATTAATAAAATTTGGAATTCAGCAAGATTTGTCTTGATGAATATTGATGAAGATCTAGAATATAAAGATTTAACATTTGATCATCTTAATCTTTGTGATAAATGGATCTTAAATCGTTTGAATGAAGTCATTAAAGAAGTCAATATAAATATGGATAAATATGAATTTGTCAATGTTGGGACAGCTTTATATAACTTTATTTGGGATGATTTCTGCTCATGGTATATTGAACTTTCTAAAGTTCATTTAAATAGTGATCATGATGAAGAAAAACAAGCAAGCGTTAATACACTCGTTTATGTATTAAACGCAATTGTCAGAATGCTTCATCCATTTATGCCTTTTGTAACAGAAGAAATTTATCAAGCGATTCCTCATTTAGAAGAATCAATCTGTATTGCTAAGTATCCTGAACCAGATGCAAGATTTGATGATGAAACAATTAATGAACAATTTACTTATCTGATGGATATTGTTAAGGGTATTCGTGAAATTCGTGCGAACTATACAATTAAAAATGCTATTGAAGTTGAATATTCGATTGATACAAAAGATGATTCATTACGTTCATTATTAGATATGTGTGTTCCATACTTACAAAAATTGTGTCATGCACGTTGTGTAGGTTATAATACAAATAAATCTGAAGATGTTGCTACTGCAACAATTCAAGGTGGAAATACTTTAATTGTTGAATTAGGAGCTTATGTTGATAAAGAAGCTGAAAAACAAAAATTAGAAGCTGAACTTCAAAAGCTTGAAAGTGAGATCAAACGTTGTAACAATATGTTAAATAATGAAAAGTTTGTTTCTAAAGCACCACAGGCAAAGGTTGATAGTGAAAGAAAGAAATTGGCAGATTATACATCAAAATATCAAGCTGTTAAAGAAAAATTAGAAACTATGTAAGAATTAGGTAAAATACCTAATTCTTTTTTTATGAGAAGAAAAATGGTCAAAAAAGGATTATATATAAGTGAGGAAGTTAGTGGAATGTCTTTTCCTTATAATTAAAGAGGAGGAATACAATGAATGAATTACAAATAGCACAACAAATGGAGATTGTTGGTGGAGGTGTTGGAACTTGGATTGTTTGTGTTGTTGTTGGAGCGGCAGTCTATAAAATGCTTTTTTCAAGAAGTGGACGTGTATCTATTCCTAAATTGATCTCAATTGAATGGCGCTAAGACAAAAGAATATGAAAGTATTCTTTCATATTCTTTTCTTACCAACATATGATGTTTTGAGGTGAAGACATGAAACGTAAAGCAATGTTGATGACAGCTTGTGTCATGATGATCATGAATACAGTTATTTTTTTATATCTGGATCATGTATTGAAACAAGAAATCAGTGTCTATGTCATACAGATGGGAAGATATAAAAAGGAGGAAAATGCAAATCAAATGATTGAACAATTAAAAAAAGCAGGATATCAGGGTTATCGTTATCAAGACAAAGATATCGTTGTTCTTGCAAAGATTGTTTGCACGCAAGATGAAGCGAATCAGATGGCCAAAGAGATATCTCAAAAAGGAATGTCATGTGTCGTGAAAGAATACCAGATTGATCAAAAATATAAAAATGAAGTCACATCACAAAAATATGAACATATTTATGAGGAGCTGAAATCATGATCAATTATCCCGTTGAAGAAAGACCTAGAGAAAAAGCGATACGTTATGGTATTGAAACCCTTTCTCACCAGGAATTGATCGCTATCATTTTAAGAACGGGTCATCAATCTCTTTCTGTTTTAGAATTGGCACAATTATTATTAGAAACAATTGGTGGTTTTCATCATTTAAAAGATGTTGATTATTATCAGTTGATTCAAATAAAAGGAATTAAAAAAGCCAAAGCTATAGAGTTATTGGCTTGCATAGAACTCGCAAAAAGAATGCAAAATATCAAAGAAAACAGATATGTGATCAAGGAACCGATGGATGGATATCATCTTGTCAAAAACAGATTGTTATTTGAACAACAAGAAAAGGTTATCTTAATCTGTTTGAATGCAAAATTAGAGGTGGTCTTTGAAAAAGTATTATTTGTAGGAGGTGAATCTACGTCTATGATGGAACCTATCAAGATTTTTCAACAGATCTTCAAATGTGGAGCCAGTCGGTTTATGTTGGTACACAATCATCCAAGTGGAAATCCTAGTCCATCAGCTGAAGATAAAATGATTACAGAAAGGATGATTGAGATGGCAGCATCTCTTCAAATTGAAATGGTTGATCATCTGATTGTTGGCACACATTGTTTTTATAGTTTTGCAACAGGTCAAATTCATAAATGTAAAGATAATTGATTTTTTTAATCATTGACTATATAATGAATGTTACTAGAGGTGATATTCATGGACAATAGAAGAATAAAAAAAAGAAATAGAAGAATAATGATCGTATCTATTGTTATCATTATTATCTTAAGTTTATTTTCATTTTTTGTAAAAAGAAATCGTTCGAGTATTGAAGAGTTTTTAAGTACCAGTGTGCAAACAGTTGAATATTACATATTTAAAAAACCTCTAGCGTTTATCAGCGACATTTTTAGTGAATATCATGAATTAAGAGATGTCTATGATGAAAATAAGATATTAAAAGAAAAATTAGATTCATATGCCAGTCTAGAATCTGATAACGAAGTCATGAAATCAGAGATCAAAAAATTAAAAGAAGCAACTGAAATCAAATATCTGCCAAGTGAGTATCAAACCAAAGTTGCTGGTGTTCAAACACGTGATCAAACGAATTGGAATGATCAGATTATTATCGATGTAGGGAGTCAAAATAGTATAGAAGAAGGTATGGTCGTATGTGATTCTCAAGGAATGATTGGTATTGTGACATCAGTCAATGAGTTAACTGCAACTGTGACTCTTTTGACTTGTGAAAAGCCTGAAATGAAGATACCGGTGATGATCATCAATGGAGAGCAGACGGTTTATGGACTTATAGATAGTTATAATGTCAATGATGGCTATTTAGATATGACATTATTAAGTCAGGTAGATAAATTGGAAAAAAATGCAAAAGTGTATACATCTGGTCTAGGTGGTGAAGGGAAAAGCCCAAAAGGAATATATATTGGTAAAGCTAAAAAATTATATACCAAAAGTGATGGGACAACAACATCAATAAGAATTCAAGCAGCAGCTCGTTTTGATGATCTTTCTTATGTTGTTGTGGTTAAAAAGGTGAACTAAAATGATGAAAAATAAAATGGCACGTTCTTTACTGGTCATGTTTATCTGCTTTATGATAGATAGTCTTTTAAGATATTATTTACCTCATGATCTGTTGAAGGTCAATTTAACAATTGTCTCTTATATTGGGGTGATGATGTTTACCTTCTTAAATAATGATATTGATGAAGAGAGAAGATATATCTTTGCTTTGATTTGTGGTATTTATTATAGTGTAATCTATGGATATTCTTTATTTATTTATGCACTTTTATTTCTCATATATGCTTTGATAGGAAAAGAATATATGAAAAAAGCGACCTTTACTTATTTTGAAGCGTTAGCGATTGTTATTTTGACAATTTTCATACAAGAGGCTGTGTTATACTCTTTGATGTGGATAACAGGTGTTACAAAATTGTCAATAATAACATTTCTATTATGGAGGTTATTACCTACATTACTTTTCAATGCTGTTGTTTTCAATGTTGTATATATTGTTCACGATAAGATTAAATTGGAAGGTGATGTTGATGTATATTTTAGTTAAGAACCAAAATGGTCGTTTGATTTTTATTTTTGATGATCAGATACAATTTGATAAACTTTTGATTGAATTAAAAGGTCTTTTGGAAAAATCTTTTTTTAAACATAAAGATTATTTCCCAAAGGCCTTTTTTGATTTTAAAAGTCGAATTCTTAGCGAAGAAGAATTAATTCAACTATTTCAATGCTTAATTGAAACAAAATGTATTTTATTTGGAGGATTTGTAAAAGAACAGCCTACAGAGAAAAAACAGTTAATCATGATTGACCGTTCAATTCATGCTGGTGAGATCTTATATATACATGAAGATACTTTGATTTCAGGGTCAATCAATCCGGGTGCTTATGTTTATTTGCAGGCGAAACTCTATGTATTAAAAGGAATTTATGGAACAGTTGAAGCTGTGTCTCAAGATGCGATGATATCATGTCAAGAATACAAGAATGCAACTATTGTGTTTTTTGGAAAAACATTACATAGTTTTACAAGTTTTACAATGTCTATTTTATATTATAAAGATAATGAAATTGTCTGTGATAGGGAGGAATGTGTAAATGTCTAGAATTATAACAATGACTTCTGGAAAAGGTGGTGTCGGGAAGAGCAGTGTGAGTGTGAATCTAGCCATGGCATTAGCACATCACCAATACAAAGTATGCTTGATTGATGGCGACTTTGGTTTAAAAAATCTGGATGTGATGATGGGGTTAGAAAATAGAGTAGTTTATGATTTAAATGATGTGATTCAGGGAAGATGTGATATTCATCAGGTTTTGGTCAAAGACAAAAGAGAAAATAGTTTATATCTCCTTCCTGCCTGTAAATCTTTATCATTTCAAAATCTAGATGCTACAGTCATGGCTTCATTGATCAAATATTTAGAAACAGAATTTGACTTTATCTTGGTTGATAGTCCTGCTGGAATTGAACAGGGATTTACTTATGCAACAAGTATAGCTGATGAAGCCATCATTGTTGTCAATTTAGATCTTGCAACACTACGTGATAATGATCGCGTTGTTGGTCTTTTGATGAAAAAAAATATTCATAATATTTCAATGATCATTAATCGTGTCAATGTTGAGGATATTGAAGAAGGAAGATCCTTAACAATTAATGATGCTAAAGAAATATTAGCTTTACCTCTTTTGGGAATTGTTTATGATGATCATGAAATGATTGAGTCTAATAATCGAGGACGTCCAATTTATTTACAAAAAGGTCAATTGTTGCATCAATGTTTTGAAAATATTTCTATGCGTATCTTAGGTCATGATAGAGCACTTACGAAATATAAGAAAAGAAGTCTATTAAGTCGTATCTTTTCAGGATAACTTCATATGATATAACAGGTGATAAAATGTCTGAAGTCGATGAAGTGAAAAAGAGAATTGAAAGAAGAAAAAAACCTTTAACGAATGCCCATTTTAATAAATTATACAATGGTATGATTCGTATGATGGTTTTGATGATTGTCGTGATTGGAGCGATGATTGTTGTCAATCATCCAGAAATTGAAAGTCAAATATTTGATAATCGTTATATGAAACAGTTTGTAACTTTTGTTTCACAAAGTATATATAGCTTCTTACCTGAAGATCATCAAGTCAGTCAAAGTGTTGACTATCAAAAAGTGAAAGATGATTATTATACGGGTGATAGTAATCGTTTAATTGCTTTTGGTAAAGGAAAAGTGATACAAGTGAAAAAAAATGATCAATTATTGGGTAATTATTTGGTGGTCTTAGATGAAAATGAAGTTGAAATAACTTATTCTCATTTAGAAGAAATACAAGTCAAACAGTTTCAGGAAATAAAAAAAGATACAGTCCTAGCAACATACAATCAGAAATTCCAAATGACTTTTGAATATTTGGGCAAAACAATCACATATCAAGATTATCAGGGGATGTAATATGAAAATACATCCCTTTACTTTCATATATATCTTCTTAGCTTTTTATTTGAAGATGTCCAATTATATAGGTTTTTTACTATTTTCTTTATTACATGAATTTGGTCATTATTTGGCTGCCTGTTATTTTCAATTTGAAATTCAATATATCATGGTCTTACCATTTGGTGCTTTTTTAGCATTGAATGATTTTGGAAAGCACCCTGTCACAGAAGAATTAATCATGTTATTGTGTGGACCATTGGTCAATGTGTTTTTCATGATTGTTTTTTATTTTTTACATCAAAGATATTTATTGATTATCAATATGTTTATTTGTTTATTTAATATATTACCGGTGTATCCTTTAGATGGGTCAAAGATCTTACATTTATTATTATCATATTTTCTTGATTACCAATTATGTTTTCAAATTCAATTGAAAATGTCATTATTGTTGATTGCAATTGGCTTGGCATGGACACATTCATTAGGTCGAATGATTGTTTTTATGTATTTATTTTACCAAAATATTATTTATTATAAAAACTATCGTTTGATATTGATTGAAACAATCTTATCTGACCATCATCATACGCAACCGGTTAGGATCAATTATCAGCTAAAATATTAACGGCCATATGCAAATTATAAATATTTAAACAAAAAGATTTAACATTTAAAAACAATGAAAATAATTTTAATAAATAAATAAAATAAAC
>CAMFRJ010000005.1 GCA_945981915.1 uncultured Erysipelotrichaceae bacterium | reverse complement strand
CTCGGAGATGTGTATAAGAGACAGCTTCAATTGATTTATGATGATAACTATTAATATGTACCATATCATCTAGATCAAATCGTTTTGGTTTTATTCTTCTTTTTTGTTGTTCAGTTGGTTTACCAAAAACAAGCATCATAAATGGGACTGCATATTTTGGTAAATTCAACAATTCTTTATTTGCTTCAAAATTTTCTAATATATCTCCTATATAACAACTTCCAATACCTAAAGACTCAGCTGCAACAACTGCATTTTGAGCTGCAATGATACAATCCTGTGCAGCTAAAAATAAATCTGATTCTTCTAATTGAGGTACACCTATTGTGTATTCATTAAACATATCATACCATTTTTGATAATCTGCTAAAAACACTAAAACAAATGGTGCTTTAGCGATAAATGGTTGATTATCACATCTTTTTGCAAGTATTTCTTTCACTTCTTGATCTTGAATATCAATCATGGAATATAATGCCATATTCCCTGCAGTTGGTGCTTGTAAAGCAGCATTCATAATCATCTTTTTTTCTTCATCACTAATTGGTTCATCACTATAAACACGAACTGATTTTCTATTGTATAATTCTTGTATTGTTTGATTCATAATTAACCCCCTGTTAAATTGATTATAACATAAACGATATAAAATTGTAGTCTACCTATCAATAAAGATGTATAATAGGAAAAGAAAGTGAGGATAATTATGGAAATAAAAGAAAGATTTTTAAAATATGTAAGTTTTGATACGCAATCAGATGATAATTCAACAACAACTCCTTCTACTTTAAAACAATTAGAATTAGGAAAATATTTAGTTGAAGAATTAAAAAGTTTAGGTGTTGAAAATGCTGAACTTGATGAATATGGTATTGTTTATGGAACAATTCCTGCTAACAACGATCATCAAGGAAATGTCATTGGCTTTATTGCGCATATGGATACATCTCCTGATGCTAGTGGTAAAGATATTCAAGCTCAAGTGATTGAAGATTATGATGGTAACATCATCACTTTAAATAAAGACAAAGAATTATATTTAGATCCTGAAGAATATCCTGTTTTATCAACACTTGTTCATCATGAACTCATTACAACTGATGGAACTACATTGCTAGGAGCTGATGATAAAGCTGGTATTGCGATTATTATGCAGATGGTTGAATATATACATGATCATCCTGAATTTAAACATAACGATATTCAAATTTCTTTTACACCAGATGAAGAAGTAGGTCGCGGAACAGATCATTTTGATGTTAAACGTTTCAATGCTGATTATGCTTATACTGTAGATGGTGGTGATATTGGTGATGTTGAATATGAAAACTTCAATGGATTTAGTGCTGTTGTGACAATTCATGGAAAAAGCATCCATCCAGGTAGTGCTAAAGGAAAAATGATCAATTCTATTCACGTTTCTCAAGAATTTGATTCTTTATTACCTGTTCATGCAAGACCAGAATCAACTGAAGGATATGAAGGATTTAATCATCTTCATACAATTAATGGTAGTTGTGAACAGACAACTATGGAATATATCATCAGAAATCATGATTTAGCTCTTGTAAAAAAACAATGTCAAGACTTTAGAGATATTCAAGAGTTCTTAAATAAAAAATATGGATATCATATCATCGATTTAGACATACAGGAAAGTTATTTAAATATGAAAGAAGCCATTAAAGATCATATGTATATTGTTGATCGTGCCAAAGAAGCTATTGAACAAGGTGGTATTGTTGCAACATCCACTGCTATTCGTGGTGGTACTGATGGTGTTCGTTTAACATTTGCAGGATTACCTTGTCCAAATATCGGTACCGGTGGTTACAATTATCATGGACCTTTTGAATATGTTTCTGTTACAGCAATGAAACAACAAGTTGAAATGATCTTAAGAATACTTGAAAATAACGTCAAATAAAAAAGGACACAAAATGTCCTTTTTTATTTGACAAAGTAGATATTTTTTCTTCCTGGATATAAGAATTTCACTCCTTCTTTTGTAAAAGAAACAGTTTCTTCAGAATAGAAAGTATAAGTCATACCTTGATATTGATATTTTGTATTTAATTCTAAGGCATAAACCGTATCATAAGACATTGGTATGTCTCCTTTAATAGGAATTCTATTTTGGTTATTCCATAAACCAATAGTAGGTCCTGGCCCATGACCATAAATATTACATGGATGAGAATATAAACATGCATCTATATTTTCTGCTTTTGCTTTTTCTAAAGATTCTATTAAAACATCATTTCCACTTTTTCCTTCTGCCATTGTTTCACACACAATATCTTGGAAACGATCATTGATTTTGAAACCATCTTTCATCCATTGTGGAACATCTTCATCTTCATCTTTAGCAATATATGCTAATCTTTGTGTATCGGAACAAAGATTTAAATATTTGATTCCAAAATCACAATGTAACAAATCACCTTTTTCAATGATTCCTGTTGCTCTATCTATACAAGAACCTTCACACCATTTATCAATTGTTGGTGAAAACCAATATTCTAGACCAAGTTGTGTCACTTTATCCATCATAAAGTATTCTAGATCCTGAGTAGTCGTTTTTCCAGGAACAATCTGTTTTAAACTAAATGTTTCTTCAATGATTGAAAAAGCAATATCCATTAATTCAGGATATAATGACAATTCTGTCTTTGTTCTAATTTCCATGGTCTTGATAGGAATCATTTCATCAACAACAAATCTCTCTACAAATTCAGGTTTTAATTGTTCTTTTAAGGTTTGATACAGACCATAGCTTAACCCATCTGCATATGTATGATCTTTTGAAATATTGATAGCAATTGTCTTTGGCTGATATTCCTCTAACAAACGATTTAAAGCTTCCATTTGTTCTTCTTGACCAAAATTCCAATATTGTGGATAATAGCGATTAAGATCTTCATCAGGAAGACTTAATGAAAAACGTTTGACTTCTCCTTTATCTTTGATAAAAACGAGCATTGTAATTCTTCTTGCAGTCAAATAACTGGCAGGTGTTAAACTATCAAAAACCAAATCTTCATGATATTCTTTACTAGCAACGATCCAGGCATCACTTTGACTATTTAACATCACTTGAGGGACAATAACATCTAATCTTTCTTGTAAACAAACATCTTTAATAGCATATTGTTCTTTAATTGATCTTATTTTCATTTTACTCTCCAATTAATAAAGAGGGCTTAGCCCTCTTTACTGATCTTATTTAAATTCTGCTCTTGTTAAGTTGTAATGTCCATCTGGTGAAGAAGTCACACCTTCAAGATTTTCAACTTTTAAGATTTTTTCTGAATATTGGAATAAAGGAATAACATAATGTTGAGTACCTACTAAATAGTTTTCAGCTTCATGTAATTTAGCCATTCTTTCATCACCATCTAATTTTTCAGCAGCAGTAATCATATCTTCATAAGTTTGATCATCAGCAGTGTTTCCAGCTAATTTACCACCATTGTTATAGTACATTGATAAATAAGCCATTGGATCCATGTAATCTGCAGTCATCGCATGACGACAAATTTCAAAGTCACCTTTATCACGAGCATCGAAGAATGCTTCTTTTTCAGTTGCTTTTAATTCTAAGTCAATATAAGCTTTCTTTAATGAAGCTTGCATAGATTCTGCAACTGTTTTATGCATAGTATTATCATTGTATGAGTATGATAATTTTAACATATTCTTTTCATTATAACCTTTAGCTTTCATGATTTTTTGAGCTTCTTTTAAGTTATAATCAGCTAATTTTTCTTGTTTATCTTGTTGTGTACGGAAATCTTTGTTATCAGTTCCTGGAATACCCTTAGGTATTAAACCATATATTTGAGAAGCATTTTCACCGAAGTTTAATACTTCTAAGATATCTTTTCTATTGATAGCTAAACCAATAGCGTTTCTGATATCAACATCTTTTAAAATTGGATTTGTATTTTCATCACCAGCATTAACTAATACAAAGTAATTACATACAAATGGATCAATCATGTAAACTAAATCTTTTAATGAATCATCAGCTTCAACTGTATCATTATTTACAGAAGTAGCGAAATCAATTTCACCAGATTTAAATCCGTTTGTTTGTGCATCCATATCTTTCATGACTTTGAAAGTAATAGATTTTAATTTAACTTCATTTGCAGCGTAATATTTGTCATTTTTAACCATTTTTACTTCATCTTTAGTATTAACTTTAGTCACTTTGAAAGCTCCTAAATATGGAGAATCTTCATTATGACCCCAGTTAGTAGACATTGGATCATGAGCTGATACATATGCTTCGTTAACTGGATAGAATACAGATTGTGCCATTAATTTTGTGAAGTAAGCACATTTTTGTTTTAAAGTAATTTCAATTGTGTTGTCATCAACAGCTTTAGCTCCAAATGTATTATTTAATTCATCCATTGAAGCTCCATCAGTAGCACCTGCTACATAGTTAGAGATAAATGTAGAATAATAAGCTTTACCTGATCCTAATGATACAGCACGTTTCCATGCATATACAAAGTCAGAAGCTTTCAAATCATCTCCATTTGACCATTTAACATCTTTTTTAACTTTGATAGTGTAAGTTAAACCATCTTCACTCACTTCAGGCATATCAGTTGCTAAATTAGTTACAATATTACCATCTTTGTCTAATTTGTATAAACCGTCATAGCATTCTACTAAAATGTTGTTAGTGATTGAGTCATCAACGATAGCTGGGTCTAAGTCTGCAGTATCCCCACCTACGGCAACGATAACACTATCTTTCTTTTCAGCACTGTCAGAACCACCGCATCCAGTTAAACCTAATGCCATAGCGAGTGCTAAACAACTTGCTAATAGTTTTTTCATTTCCTTTCCCTCCTAAACTATTTTTCGTCGTATAAGAAACATGCCACTTGTCGACCATCAACGCTGCGTAATTTTGGTTTTTCTTGTGCGCATCTTTCTGTTGCCTTAGGACAACGTGTTCTAAAGACACATCCTGAAGGCGGATCTATCGGACTAGGAAGTTCTCCTTCCAGTACGATACGTTTTTTCAAGCCTGCTGCCTTTGGATCTGGAATAGGTACCGAAGACAATAAAGCTTGTGTATATGGATGAAGTGGATGATGATAAACATCGTCACTGTTACCAACTTCAACCATATTTCCTAAATACATAACCCCAATACGATCAGAGATATGTTTTACCATTGATAAGTCATGTGCAATAAATAAATAGGAAATTCCCATTTTTTCTTGAATTTCTTCAAGCAAGTTAATAACCTGTGCTTGAATAGAAACATCTAATGCACTAATTGGCTCATCACAAACAATAAATTTAGGATTCAAAGCAAGAGTTCTTGCAATTCCAATACGTTGTCTTTGTCCTCCAGAGAATTCGTGAGGATAACGACGAATATGGTCTGGTTTTAAACCAACAATTTCAAGTAATTCTCTTACTCTTTTTTCTCTTTCTTCTTTTGTATCATAAATACCATGAATATCCATTGGTTCTCTAATAATTTCTCCAACAGTCATACGTGGATTTAATGATGCATATGGATCTTGGAAGATCATTTGCATATCTTTTTTAAATTGTTTGATATCAGTTCCTTTGATCTTTGTGACATCTTTTCCTTCAAATTCTACAATACCATCAGTTGGTTTGTAAATCTTAACAATAGCTCTCCCAGTTGTTGATTTACCACAACCAGATTCACCAACAAGCCCAAAAGTTTCACCTTTTTTAATATCAAAACTAATACCATCAACTGCCTTAACAAATGATTTTTTCTTTAAAAAACCATTAGAAACAGGGAAATAAACTTTAAGATTATCAACTTTTAAAATAGTATCATCAGCCATTATTCTTCCCCCTTACCTTTAGCCATGTCATGTTGTAACCAACATGAACATGAATGAGTATCACTAAATGATGTATAATCATTCATCGCTAATTTACAGATTTTCATTGCTGATTCACAGCGATCAACAAATGGACATTCATTAGAGATATTTAATAAATCTGGTGGTGATCCAGGAATTGGATGTAATTTTTTACGTTCTTCCTCAGGATTTGCAATACATTGTAATAATCCTTTTGTATAAGGATGTTGTGGATTATAGAAAATTTCTTCAGCAGTTCCTGTTTCTACAATCTTACCACCATACATAATAGCAATTCTGTCGCAAATGCTGGCAACAACACCTAAATCGTGTGTAATCATGATAATACTTGAATCAATTGTATCTTTCAAACTTGAAATCAAATCTAAGACCTGTGCTTGAATAGTCACGTCTAATGCTGTTGTTGGTTCATCAGCAATAATGACTTTTGGATTACATGCAAGCGCAATTGCAATAATAATACGTTGTCTCATCCCACCTGAAAATTGATGTGGATATTGATCAATTCTGTTTTCTGGGGAAGGAATACCAACTTTTCTCATTAATTCTAAAGCACGTTGTCTTGCTTCTTTCTTGCTTATATCTGGATTATGATTGATAATCGGTTCAACAAGCTGTGTTTCAATTTTTAAGACTGGATTTAAGAAAGTCATTGGATCTTGGAAAATCATAGCCATATCATTTCCACGAATATCATCCATTGTCTTTTCATAATCTTTTCTATTTTCAAAACTTAATGGAGAAATTTCTTTTCCATCAAGCTTTATACTTCCTTCTACAACTTTTCCATTTCCGGCTAATAAACCCATAACAGAAAACATTGTTTGAGATTTCCCTGATCCAGATTCTCCTACAATACCTAATACTTCACCTTTTTCTACTTTTAAAGAAACATCTCTGACTGCCTTGACGATTCCATTTTCAGTAGTAAATTCTGTAGTTAAGTGATTAATTTCTAACATTGCCATAATTCATTCACCCTCCTACTTCTTCTTAGGATCAAGAGCATCTCCTAATCCATCTCCAATAAAGTTTAATGCTAGCATAGTTAAACAAATGAATAGAACGGGCCAAATAACCTGTAATGGTTGTGCAGTCATTAACGCTCTGGCTTCATTTGCTAATGTTCCCCATGAAGCTTGCGGTGCAGATAAACCAATACCTAAAAATCCTAATGTTGCTTCATAGAAAATAGCTGAAGGTACCAATAATGTAAATGAAACAATAATTGGACCCATTGAGTTAATAATCAAATGCTTAAATAAAATACGTTTTTTACTTGCCCCAATAACAAAAGCTGCAAGCGAAAATTCTTGTTCTTTTAAAGTCATGACCTGTGTTCTTACCTGACGTGCCATACCCATCCAAGATGAAATACAAATACCAAGTAAGATTGACCAGAAACTTGCTTCAAAAACAACTGTAATTAAAATAACATATAACATATCTGGAATAGAATACATTGCATCAACGATACGCATCATCACCATGTCAACTTTTCCTCCAGCATAACCTGCGATACCACCATAAGTGACACCTACACATAAAGAAATCAATGCTGCAGTAAAACCAACTGTCAATGAAATACGTCCACCAAATAAAATACGAACAAAAATATCTCTACCAAATTTGTCTGTTCCCATAATATGCGCCATCGATGGTGCAGCATTTCTATTTGCCATATCTTGTCCATCATATGTATATGGTAGAACCATAGGTAAAATAATACAGCACAATAATAAGACAACTAAAAATCCTAATCCAACTAACGCTAATTTGTTTTGTTTAAAACGACTCCATGCATCTTGCAAATAAGTTTTTGATTCATAAGAAATCTTTTCTGCGTTCTTTTGTGAATCATCTAGTTTTTCAAATAGTTCAGGAGTCAATTCTAATTTGTTTGTTTCTTCCATCATTCTTCCTCCTTACTATTTCAATTTAATACGTGGATCAATAGAAGCAGAAATAATATCTGTTAATAAGTTAAATGAAATAACAAGTAATCCTAAGAAAATAGTTAATCCCATGATCATAGGATAATCACGTGTTGTTAAAGCACTTACCATTTCACTTCCGATTCCAGGTATTGAATAAATATTTTCTATAACAAAACTTCCTGTTAATAAATATGCAAATGCAGGACCTGCATATGTAACAACTGGTAACATCGCATTTTTAAGTGCATGTTTTAAGATAACCTTACGATAAGGTGTCCCTTTAGAACGTGCCAAGATAATATAATCCTGTTTCATAACTTCCAAAATACTACTTCTTGTTAAACGACATATCATTGATATTGGATACAACGATAGCGAAATAACCGGTAATACATAATTGGCCGGTGTATTGAGACCAATAAATGGTAATAATCTTAATTTAACTCCTATAAATACAATCATAAAAATTGCTAAAACAAACGAAGGTAAACTTACCCCAATTGTTGCAACAAACATACAAACATTGTTTATCCATTTTTTCTTTGATAAAGCCGCTGCTGTTCCTAAAGAAATACCAATAATCAATGCCGCTAAAAAAGCAACTGTCCCTACTTTCGCTGTTACAGGGAATCCAACTTTAATAGTATCTGTTACTTTTCTACCTGTTTTTACCATACTTTCCCCTAAATCACCATGAGCAAGATTTTCTATATAAAGAAAATATTGTTCCATAATAGGCTTATCAAGGTTGTATAGTTTTTCTGCTGCTTCATATGCTGCTTGTGTTTTATATTTTTCCGCAGAAATCGGAGAACCTGGTGTTGCTTTCATTAAAAAGAAAGTCGCACTAGCTAACAAGAACAATGTCACAGCTCCAATAGCAAGACGTTTTAATATATATCTTCCCATCTTTTTTCATCCTTTCTATACTTTTATCCCTATATACCTATTGAGTATAACAAATTTTTTAAATAATTTAAAGACTTTCGCCTTTATTTTTTATGCATTGTATACAAAATAATACAATTATTTTGTGATTGCTACACAAATTAGCCACAAAATGACACAATTGTTTGTTTTTGATAATCATTAATTAAAATAACTATTTTTTATTAAATCGTTATTCAAAAAGAGACTTGGTAGCCCAAGCCTCATTCTATTACATTGATTGATGGAAAGTTCTTGAAATAACATCATCTTGCTGTTCTTTTGTTAATTTGACAAAGTTAACAGCATATCCTGATACACGGATAGTCAATTGAGGATATTTTTCAGGATGAGCTTGTGCATCTAATAAAGTATCTCTATTTAAAACGTTAACATTTAAATGATGTCCACCTTTTTGAGCATAAGCATCTAACATTCCTACTAAATTATCGACTTGTTGTTCACTAACTGCCATATTTCTAATCTCCTTTATTTCTTAATATAAATCATCATCTTCCATAGGAAGGTTAGGAATCTTACAACATGTATCACCAAGATCACAATCCATTTGTTGCTGAATCTTCACTTCTTCCATCTGGATAGAATTTTCATCATTTACAGTGATATTGATGTGTCCTGACCCTTGTGCCATATGACCATCAAGCATAGCGATTAAAGAATCAATTTCTTTTTGATCTGCCATGATTATTCTCCTTTGATAGATTCAATATCTAATTCCCCAGAGAATACTTCAAGATCTTTTCCTAATGCACCTGGAATAACTGTAAATGTATTGGAAATACCATCTTGTGCATCTTTAAATGGTAATTTTGCAACTGATGATAATGAAGCAATAGCTCCATGAGAATCTCTACCATGCATTGGGTTAGCCCCTGGTGCAAATGGTTGACCTGCTTTTCTTCCATCAGGTGTATTTCCTGTTGCTTTACCATAAACAACATTTGAAGTAATTGTTAAGATAGAAGTTGTTGGATAAGAATCTCTATAAGTATGATGAGAACGTACCATTGCCATGAATGTTTCAACTAACCAGCTTGCAATTTCATCAGCTCTGTCATCATCATTACCATATTTTGGATAATCACCTTCTACTTCATAATCAACAACAATACCATCTTCATCTCTAATACATTTTACCTTTGCATATTTAATTGCTGATAATGAATCAGTAACAACTGATAATCCAGCTAACCCAGTTGCGAAATATCTTCTGACTTCTCTATCATGTAAAGCCATTTGGATTCTTTCGTATGCATATTTATCATGCATATAATGAATGATATTTAATGCGTTAACATAAACACCTGCTAACCATTGCATCATATCAGTGTATTTTGAAATCACATCATTGTAATCTAAATAATCACCTTCTACTGGACGATATTTAGGACCTACTTGTTTTTTTGTTTTTTCATCAACACCACCATTGATTGCGTATAATAAACATTTTGCTAAGTTTGCACGTGCACCAAAGAATTGCATTTCTTTACCAACTCTCATTGAAGAAACACAACATGCAATTGCATAATCATCACCATGAGTCACTCTCATCAAATCATCATTTTCATATTGGATTGATGAAGTTTCAATAGAGATCTTTGCACAGAATGCTTTAAAGTTTTTAGGTAAACGAGTTGACCATAAAACTGTTAAGTTTGGTTCTGGTGCAGCCCCTAAATTTTGTAATGTGTGTAAATATCTAAATGATGTCTTTGTAACCATGTGTCTTCCGTCAACACCAACACCACCGATTGATTCAGTAACCCAAGTAGGATCACCTGCAAAGATTGAGTTATATTCTGGAGTTCTTGCAAATTTAACAATTCTCAATTTCATAATGAAATGATCGATGAACTCTTGAATTTCTTCTTCAGTGTATAAACCTTTTTTCAAATCTCTTTCAATATAAATATCAATAAATGTTGAAGTACGTCCTAAAGACATTGCCGCACCGTTTTGTTCTTTAACAGCACCTAAATACCCAAAATAAGTCCATTGAATTGCTTCTTGAGCATTTGTTGCAGGTTTAGAAATATCACAACCATATTTAGCAGCCATTTCTTTTAATTCACCTAAAGCTCTAATTTGTTCAGATAATTCTTCACGTAATTGAATAACTTTTGAAGTCATTCTCTTTTGAGTAGTTGCTAATTGGTTTCTTTTATCTTCAATTAATTTATCAACACCGTATAAAGCCACTCTTCTATAGTCACCAATGATACGACCACGCCCATAACCATCAGGTAATCCAGTGATGATATGAGCAGAACGACATGCTCTAATTTCAGGAGTATATACATCAAATACACCTTGATTATGTGTTTTTCTATATTCTCTGAAAATATATGAAATTTCTGGATCTACTTTATAACCATTTGTTTCACATGCTTGTTCAGCAATACGAATTCCTCCAAATGGTTGTAAAGATCTTTTGAAAGGTTTATCAGTTTGAACACCTACAATTTTTTCCTTAGATCTATCTAAATATCCAGCATCATGTGAAGTTAAAGTAGATACCACTTTTGTATCCATATCCCAAACTCCACCACGTTCTCTTTCTTCTTTTGTCAATTGCATAACTTGAGCCCATAGATCTTTTGTGTTTTGTGTTGGCCCAGCCAAGAAAGAATCATCCCCATCATAAGGAGTATAGTTAAGTTGGATGAAGTCTCTTAAATTAACTTCTTTGTTCCATTTTCCTGCTTGGAAACCTTCCCAAGCATCATTCCATTTTTCTTTGAAAGTCATTTTCTTTCCCCCTGTACATAATGTTCGCCCATATTATATCATTAGAGATACACTTAAACAATGATAATGTTTCATATTATCATATGTTTTTTTGTCTATACCAGCAACCTACTTTTCATATATCAATAGCTTTCTATTTTTTCTTACATATATGCCAAAATGAATATTTCATTGGATTTCTCATTCATTTTACTAGATTTCTCATTCATTTTATATTATATTATACATAGTGATTTTAAGGAGATTTTATAATGATTCAAGATAAGACAATTAACGAAGACTTTGAAACATACAAAAAAGAATTGCTTACAATTGTAAACGCTACCGTCAAGAAAGAAAACTTATCTTTAGCACCACATATTATCCATCACTTAGCCGTTCATTTAGCAGTTGCTTTGATCAGACTTAAATCAAACACTTATATTCCTTTAAGCCAAGGTCAAATTGCATCTTATAAAATGAATAAGAATTATCAGATTGCTGTTGATTTATGTGATGAGTTAAAATTAAAATATCATATTCAATTCCCAGAATCTGAAGAAGCCCTTATTTCAATGTATCTTTCTAAACTAGATACACTTGATGTTGAATTTAATTCTGGTCTCAACTTATTAGATGATGATATCTATGATATTTTAACACATACTTTTCAAACAATATTTGAAAAGACTGGTTGTGATTTTAGAAATGACGAAAAGTTACTTATTGGTCTAGGATTACATTTGAGTCCTGCGATTGAAAGATTGTTAAATGACGATCAAATAAACAATCCTTTGCTTGATAAGATCAAAGCAAGACATAAAAAAGAATTTGATATGGCTCAAATCATCAATGATGAAGTTGAAAAATTTTATAAAAAACGTTTTATAGATGAAGAAGTAGCATATTTGGCATTACATTTTTTAGTATCAATCAAAAATGATAAAAGAAGCTTATAAAAAAGGCTTCTTTTTAGTATAGAAAAAAGACGGTGTTAGCCGTCTAATAATCACTTTTTGAAGGTTTTCCTTGTACTAAAGAACATCCTGAACTTGTTCCAATGCGATCTGCTCCTGCTTCGACAATTCTTACCATATCTTCATATGTTCTTACTCCACCAGCAGCTTTTACTTTCATCGTATCACCGACAGTTGCCTTCATAATTTTGACATCATCAATAGTTGCCCCTCTTGTAGAAAAACCTGTACTGGTCTTTACAAAATCAGCTCCCGCTTCTTGACAAATTTGGCAAGCTCTAACGATTTCTTCTTGACTTAGCAAACATGTTTCTAAGATAACTTTGACAATTTTGCCTGCAGCTGCCTCAACGACTGCTTTGATGTCTTGGAGAACATCATCATCACGATGATCCTTCATTGCACCAATATTCATGACCATATCGATTTCATCTGCCCCATTAGCAATCGCTTCTTTTGTTTCAAAAGCTTTTGTCGCACTCGTTGTGGCACCTAAAGGGAAACCAATAACAGTACATACTTTCACATCGCTGTCTTTTAAATATTGCGCAGCATATTTGACATGACAAGGATTAATACATACCGAAGCAAAACCATATTCAATAGCTTCGTCTAAAATTTTTTTCACTGTTTCTAAAGTTGTATCTGCTTTTAAAACAGTATGATCAATCATCTTATTATAATTCATCTTCATTTTCTCCTTCATAGATTCTTTTTAATGATTCAAGAGCTATTTCTTTATCTCCTGCATAATATTCTTGACCAACTTCTAAAGAGATAAACTTTTCATGCCCTTTCCCTAGAAGCAAAACAACATCTCCAGGACAAGCCTGCTCTATGGCCTGCTCTACTGCAACAGATCTTTTTGTAATGATGATGCTAGGAATATCTTTAATTTCTTCTTGAATTTCATAGCAGATATCCTCTATATTCTCTCCTCTATTATCCACCTGTGTCAAGATAGCATGATCGAGATATTGATTGGCTAATTTGCCTAAAGACTTTCTTCTTTTCATATGTCTTTTACTAGGAGCCCCTAACACGGCAATAATTCTTCCTCTAGCGACCTCTTGAGCGAATTCAAAAACTCTTTTGTAATCTCTGGTATGTTGACAATAATCAACAATAATCGTGATCTTATGTCGATTAGGAATAAATTCCATTCTTCCTTCAACTGGTTTGAGATGTTGGATCGCATCAACAATCATGCGATCATCAAAACCTAAACCAATCAAAACACCAACCGTTGCCAAAACATTATAAATATTAAATCTTGCCAACAAAGGACAATCAATATGATATGTATTTCCTTTTAAGATCAAATCAAACTCACTGTGGTCGATAAATAATTGGATATCTTTCGCCATGATCTCACTTTCATTTTCAATTCCATAACTGACAACTCTTGCCTTTGTGGCAGCTTTAAATTCTTCATAGACATCATCATCTTTATTTAACACAGCCAAAGCATTCGTAGAAAGCATCTCAAAAAGTTTTTTCTTACTGGCAATATATCTTTCTCTCGTTCCATGAAAATCTAAATGTTCATTTTCAATGTGTGTTAAAACAGCCGTATTAAAATCAATACCATCAATTCTTTTGAGTGCCAAACCATGGCTGCTGGCTTCCATTGCTACGACTTTCACACCGCGCTTGACCATATCTGCCATTTTTGATTGAACATAGAGTGTTTCTGGAGTTGTATAAGGACATTGTTCTTTGATACCATCATATTCTAAAGATATTGTACCCATATAAGCTGCTTTACAATAATTATCCATGATTCCCTTAACAAGGGAAGCAACGATTGTTTTTCCACTTGTTCCAGTCACTGCAATCGTATGCATCTTTTTACTTGGATAATCATAAAAGATATTTGCCACTCGATTCAATTCTTCTAAAGCATCTTCAACTTTGATATAAATGATATGATCTCGATAAGGGATATCTTTTGTATGAACAATCACTTTTGCACCTTGAAAAATAGCGTCTTCAACATAACGATGTCCATCAACACTTAATCCTTCAATACAAAAGAAAACAGAATACGGTCTCACATATCTTGAATCACTATGAATTGAATAGATTTTCATATCATTATCAATATCAAACAACTCATTTAATCTTTTCATTTAAATCACTCTTCCAAATAAGATCTCATCATATGATTCAATTATAACATCTCTTATTTGTCCTATCAATCGATCATCACTTGAGACCTTCACTAATAAATAATTATCGCCATGGCCAATGAAAAAACCATCTTCTTCTTTTTCAAACAAAACTCTCAATGTTTTGCCAATTTGACTTTTTGCATACTGACTATTCAATTGATGTGACAATTCAATTAAGCGATTGACTCTTTCATGTTTGATAGTATCAGCAATTTGATTGTCCATTTTTGCTGCTGGTGTACCACGCCTTGGTGAATATGGAAAAACATGTAACTGAGTAAAACCAACCTTTTCAATAAACTGATAAGTTTTTTCAAACTCTTCTTCAGTTTCTCCTGGAAATCCAACAATCACATCAGTTGTAAAAACGATATCAGGTATTTTCTCTTTGATGTGCGAAAGCTTTTGATAATATGTCTCACAATTGTATTTTCGATTCATCCTTTTTAATGTTTCATCACAACCTGATTGTAAAGGAACATGTAAATGATCAACAATGACATGTGAAGAAGCAATCAGATCGATCATTTCATCTGGTATCTGGCTTGTTTCAATAGAAGAAATACGTAAGCGTTTTAATCCTTTGATTTTAATAAGATCTACCAACAAATCATAAAAACTATAATCATCAAGATCTTCTCCATAGCCAGCTGTATGAATTCCTGTTAAGACAATTTCATAGTACCCATGATCAACTAATTCCTGAGCCTGCCTTAAGACACTTTCTGGGCTTCTTGAACGTACGCGTCCTCTTGCATAAGGAATGATACAATACGTACAAAAATTATTACATCCATCTTGGATCTTTAAAAAGGCACGTGTGTTTGAAAAATGATCAATATTGAGATCTTCAAATGTTTTGAGCCTCATCACATCCTTCACTTTCACAATCTGTTTTTGATCTTGTTGAAATTGTTTGACCAGATCCACAATTTCATTTCTAAATTGTGTACCTAAAACAACACTGACACCATCAATATTCTTAATATCATCAGGAGCAATCTGACTATAACACCCCACTACACAAATGACAGCTTCTGGATTTTTTCTGATTGCTTTCCTAATCATCTGTCTAGATTTACTATCACCGGTATTTGTGACTGTACATGTATTGATGACATATACATCCGCTAATTCTTTAAAAGATACCTCTTCATAACCTTCCTGTTTAAACAATTCAATCATCGCTTCCGATTCATATGAATTCACTTTACACCCTAAAGTATGAATTGCAATTTTCATGATTTCACCTACTTTAATTTTTTTAATATCTTTTTATAAACTTTTTCACATATATATTT
>CAMFRJ010000004.1 GCA_945981915.1 uncultured Erysipelotrichaceae bacterium | reverse complement strand
GATTCGCCTTAGTCTCGTGGGCTCGGAGATGTGTATAAGAGACAGCAACTCTCCAAGCTAAGTTATCTTTAGTAGTTGCTTTCATATTTGGTTCAAGATCTTCACCTAATAATTCAGCGAATTTAGCAGCATGTTCTGCTTCTTCATAAGCTGCTTTTTCCCAATATAATCCAATTTCAGGATATCCTTCTCTATGAGCAATTCTAGCCATGCATAAATACATACCTACTTCTGAGCATTCACCTTCAAAGTTAGCTTTTAATTGTTCAAAGATATATTTTTTATCTTCTTCAGAAATATCTGGATTATTTTTTACAGTTTTTGCATAAATTCCATATTCATGTTCAGCAGCAAGAGTCATTTCTCCTTCTACTTTTTTAAATTTATCAGCACCTACATGACATACTGGACATTCTGCTGGAGCTGCATCTCCTTCATAAACGTAACCACATACTGTACATACAAATTTTGCCATTTTTATATCTCCTTTTCTTGTTCCTTATTAGGAATGATTCCTATTTAGATTATATCACGATTCTTTTCAAAGTCAATTCTTATCTTTTGATTTCACCAAAAAAATATCATTTGAATTTTCAACAATTGCATAGTTTCCGTCAATTTCATTAGAAACACACAAAGGATCATCTCTTTTTAACAAATAATCATCTAATAAATATTTGGTTTGTTTTAAGGATAATTTTGTCTCTTGCAAAGCAAAAAACGAAATATAAGTATATTCATCTTGAAAAACATGATGGACACCAGGTTTCAATAATTCAATACTATTTTGTTGATCATAAATAGTGATCTTGATATCTCTATACTTTTCTAATAAACAGATGACCGCAAAGAAATGATCTAATCTGCCACCAGTGACACCATATAAAGCAATGTCATCATACCCTTGTGAAATTGCATAATCGATAGCTGCATGTGTGTCCGTCACATCTTTTCTCGTTGGTAAGACTTGTAATTTTAAATTTTCTAAAGTATTTTGATCTTCTAAAGAATCAAAATCTCCTATCGCAAAAATTGGTTGAATACCTTGTTTCAATAATTCTTCAACGCCATGATCAACACCAATATAAAGTTGTTCTTTTGGTAAACGATAATTTTCTAGATGAGTTGCACAAATTCCTATCTTCATCTTAAAGACTCAATTCTTTCTTGATAATTATCTCCCTGAAAAACATAACTTCCTGCAACCATCACATCAACACCTGCATCCTTACAAAGTTGCCCTGTTTGCGCATTGATACCACCATCAATTTCAATGAGATAATGATAATGATTCAACTCACGTCTCATTTTGAGATCTCTCACTTTATCCAAAGAGCTTTCCATAAATGATTGTCCACCAAAACCTGGTTCCACAGACATCACTAAGACAACATCCAACATAGCAAGATACTTGTCAATGACATCAACAGCCGTTGCTGGTTTGATACTGATTCCTACTTGTACATTTTTTTCATGAATATGTTCAATCAACGCTTGAATGTTAGCTTCATCTTTCATTGCTTCAACATGAAAAACGATCAATGAAGCACCACTATCAATAAAATGATCAACATATTTGAAAGGATCACTAATCATCAGATGAACATCTAAAAACATGTCTGTAACCTTTGAAACATCTTTTAAAATACTATAACCAAAAGAAATATTAGGTACAAAATGACCATCCATGACATCATAATGAATCCAATCAGCATCGGCTTTTTTAATCTCATCAATTTCTTCTTTTAAATATGCAAAATTAGCAGATAATAATGAAGGTGCAATCTTAACCATAAAATTTTTCCTTTCTCTTCTTCAACTCATTTAACATCATAATATAATTATCATATCTTTCTTTAGATATGATTTGTTTTTCAACAGCTTCCTTCACTGCACAATGTGGTTCTTTATCATGCAGACACCCTGTAAATTTACAATGCTTTGATAATTCATAAAAATCATGATAAGCAACCGCTGCTTCAACAGGATCCATCTCTAATTCTAAAGAAGAAAAGCCTGGCGTATCCCCCACATAGCCACCATACATCTTCATCAATTCAACATGTCTGGTCGTATGTTTTCCTCTTCCTAAAGCTTTCGATATTTCATTAGTTTCTAGATTCAATTGAATATCTAAAGCATTCAATAAACTTGATTTTCCAACACCACTTTGTCCTGTAAAGACCGTTACCTTATCTTTAAAAACAGCTTTTAACTCTTCAATACCCAAATGATCTTTAGAACTTGTTTCAATCACCTGATAACCAGCTAGGCGATACTCATCAATATATTGATCAATGCTATCATCACTTTCAAGATCCATTTTAGAAATCACAATGATTGGAACAATTTCCTGATGTTCAATCAGCAATAAAAACTTATCTAATAATAATCTAGAAAAGTCCGGCTCTTTTCTAGAAAACACAAGAATTGCCTGATCAACATTGGCAATGGGTGGTCTCTTTAAAACATTTTTTCTCTCTAAAATTTTCATAAGGTAACCATCATCATGGTTACCTTCTTGAAATTCAACGAAATCGCCAACAACAGGTTTCAACGCTTGTTTTCTTAACTTCCCTCTTGCGCGACATTGATGGATCATTTGTCCATCATCAATATAATAAAATCCTGATAGAGCTTTGACAACTCGTCCTTTTTTTAAATTATTCGTCATAATAATAGATTGTAATTGTTGATCCTTTCTTTGCACTTGAACCACCACTAGGTGTTTGTTTGTAAACTTGCCCTGCTTTATCTTCACTCTTTTCGCCAGCAATCGGTTCAACAACAAAACCTGCACTTTCTAAATATTTTCGTGCATCATCAGCATCCCTACCAATGACATTTGGAACAGAAACACTATTTCCTGAAGAAACGGTAAGTGTAATATAGCGATCTTTATCATCAGGATCAACCTTATAACCACTTGCTAAATTTTGTGCAATAACAGTTCCGGCATCCTTGTCACTGACTTGATCATTTCTTTCTACCTTAAAGCCAATCGCTTCCAATTTTGCTTTTGCTGTTTCATAAGACATTCCAACATAGTTTTCTAAAACAGTATAACTTCCTTTAGAGACAGTTAAAGTAATAGAACGATCTTCATCTGTTGGATCTTGTTTATAACCTTCTTTTAAGCTTTGATCAATAACAGTTCCTGCTTTTTCAGAAGAGATTTCTTCTTTGATATCGACTGTAAAGCCCATCTTTTTGCTTTCTAGCTTCTTGATAGCTTCATCTTTGGTCATACCAACATAATTACCTACGATAATATATTTTCCTTTAGAAACAGTAATTTTCACAACATCTCCTTTTTTGATAGATTCACCACTCTTTGGATCTGTCTGAATAATTTCTCCTTTATCATATTCTTCTGATAATTCCGTATAAACTGTTTTATCGATCGTGACTTCATATTTTTCTAATAATTCAACAGCTTCTTTTTGTGTCATTCCTGTTAAATCAGGCATCACGCTAGCATCAGAACCACCTCTAAAGAAAATAAAATAAATCAATAAAGCCAAAACAGCAATTGCCCCAACAACAATTCCCGCTATCATCTTTGGATCAAACTTTTTCTTTTCTTCATTCTTTTTTTGTTCTGGTTTTTGTCTGACCATCTCATGATCATCTGGTTCACTATCATTATCAAAGATATTTCTTGGATTGATGACAATTGTTGGATCAGCTTGTTCTTTATGATCAAACACTAATTTTTCTTCATCCCTAGATAAACATGTCTGTAAATCTAAAAGCATTTCATCTGCACTTTTATATCTGTCCTTTAAATTCTTGGCAGTTGCCTTAATAATAATATTTTCAACTGATTGAGGAATCGTTGGATTAAATTCCAATAAAGAAGGCAAATCTTCTTGCATATGCTTTAAAGCGATATTGACTGGTGATTCTCCATTAAAAGGAACTTCGCCACGTAATAATTCATAAAATACAATTCCTAAAGCATAGATATCACTTTGGACTGTCGCTTTTTCACCACGTGCTAATTCAGGTGCCAAATAATGTAAAGATCCCATGATCACATCTGTTTGTGTAAACTGTGTCAATGATTGGATTGATGCAATTCCAAAATCGGCAATTTTGGCAACACCTGAATCTGTGACCAAGATATTTTGTGGCTTGAGATCTCTATGAATGATTCCCATCTTATGTGCTCTCGCCGTTCCTGAAAGAACCTGTTTCATAATATCGATTGCTTCCATAACATGAAGCGCTCCACGTTTTAAGATCAAATCTTTTAATGTTGTTCCTGGAACATATTCCATCACAATATAATATTGATCATTATCTTCACCCACATCATATATTTCAACAATATTTTTATGCGAAAGCGCAGCAGCTGCACTCGCTTCTCTTTGAAATCTAGCAATATAGACAGGATCTTTGGCTAAAGATGTACGTAATAACTTAATAGCAATCGTACGATTTAAGATCGTATCACGTGCTAAATAAACATCTGCCATACCACCTTGGCCAATAATATCAATAAGTTCATAACGTTCCGCTATCATTTTATTCATCATCACCGCCTCCTTCAATTAGAACAACTGCTATATTATCACTACCACCATGTGCATTCGCTTCATTGATCAATGCTTTCACTTTATTTTCAACCTTATCTTTTTGACAAAGGATTTGAAGTATATCCTGATCTGTTAAATTATTATATAAACCATCTGAACAAATCAAAATATTTCTACCCTTTAAAGACACTTTTTTCATTTCAGGAACAATATCCATATCTACACCAATAGCCTGCATCAAAACATTTTTCTGACGATGATTTTTTCCTTCTTCTATAGAAATTGCTCCTCGTTCAATCAATTCATTAACGAGCGTGTGATCTTTTGTCACCTGTTTTAAGCAATGGCAATCATATAAATAAATACGACTATCTCCTACATGACAGAGATAAACATCATCTTCAATAACAACCGCAATAGCAACAGTCGTTCCCATACCTTTAGTATCCTCATCCATATTAGCCATTCTTTTCACAATCTGATGAGCTTCTAAAACAGTATCAATTAACCAATTTTCAACTTCTTCATCATCAAGAAATGGTGGATTGGCACGAAAACAAGTTAATACATGATTTTCCACGACATGTGAAGCAATTTCACCTGCTTTATGTCCTCCCATTCCATCACAGACAAGTCCCAAAACCTGATCTTTTAAGTTGATGGCTGTCACAGCTTGATCTTGATTTTTTTCTCTGACCCTTCCAATATCAGTTGCTGCAAAATACTCCATTATATCACCCCACTACGTTTGGCCCTTAACTGACCACATGCTCCATCGATATCTCGACCATGTTCTTTTCTTACAGTACAATTGACTTTTAAGCGTAATAATTCATCTTTAAAAGCCTCAACATTTTGACTTGGTGAAAAGCCATGCTCATCAACACTATTATAAGGAATTAAATTCACATAAGCATTTAATCCTTTGACATAATGTGCGAGTTGTCTAGCACATACCAATGAATCATTGACACCATCTAAAAGAATATATTCAAATGTCACTCTTCGATGAGTTGTTTCAATATATTTCTTGATACTTTCCCTTAACTGATCCATAGGAAAAGCTTGATTAACTGGCATTAACTGATTTCTAATGAGATCATTAGGTGCATGTAAAGAAATAGCCAAATTGGTTTGTATTCCTTCATGACTATACCTTTCAATCATAGGAACCAAACCACATGTAGAAATGGTAATATGCCTTGCTCCAATCGCAAGACCATGAGGCTGATTAATAATTCTCACGAATTTCATCACCTCATCATAATTATCAAATGGCTCCCCAGTTCCCATGACAACGACATGCGAAATACGAATTCCGGTATCACGAGACACTGCCATAATCTGATTAACCATCTCTCCAGCAGTCAGATCTCTTTGTTTTTTTAATAAACCACTGGCACAAAAAGAACAATGCATATTACATCCCACTTGACTGGTCACACAAAGTGATTGACCATAATCATGTATCATTAAGACCGACTCAATGAAATGACCATCACTTAACTGAAATAAATATTTGATAGTTCCATCTTGTGAAACCTGTTTTTCTTTGATTTTCAAATCATCGATGACCATTTCTTTATTTAATTGTTCTCTTAAATTTTTAGAGATATTAGACATATCTTCAAAATCATAAACCATTTTTGAATAAAGCCATTGATAAACCTGCTTAGCATGAAATGGTTTTTGTTTTATTTCTTGAAAATATGTTGTCAGATCATCTAAAGAATAATTATAAATATGTTTCATTTTTCTACCCTTTTTTCATCTTACACATAAAAAAGCCATCACTGTGATATTCATAATTTAAAATTGTTTTTTGATGGACGACTTTCATATCTGGATGTTTTTTGATAAACTGCTCTATCATAAAATCATTTTCTTTTTTATTGATAGTACAAGTACTATAAACCATTGTACCATTATTTTTCAATAAATAGTATGCCTTTTCTAATAATTTTGTTTGAATTGGTATCAGTTCATCCATGACACGAGAATCATGATATTTGATCTCTGGTTTTCTTTTTAAAACACCTAATCCCGAGCAAGGAGCATCAAGTAAGATACGATCAAATGTTTCACTATGATAAATGTCATCTAAGCAAGTTGCATCATAGACATGCGCCTTGACATTTTTGACTCCTAATCTTTGGCAGTTTTGTTCAATCAGTTTCATTTTATGTTCATAAAGATCATAGACTTCTATTGTACCTGTATTGTGCATCAACATAGAGAGATGGGTCGTCTTGCTACCGGGAGCTCCACACATATCCAAAACATATTCACCATCTTGTACTCCTAGAAGTGGAGCAACCAACTGACTCGATTCATCTTGAATCGTGACATATCCTTTTAAAAAGGCTTCACTTTGTGCAATGTTTCCTTTTTGATAGAAAACGCCATCTTTTGACAAAGAACTTTTTTGAAAAGCAGGATCTTTCAACAACTGTTCACGAGTCATTTTTAAAGTGTTCACTCTGGCACTTCTAGAAGGTATCGTGTTATCTTCATGAGTGATCTTTATTGTTTTTTCTAATCCATATTGTTTTTCAAACATATTGATCATCCATAAAGGATGAGAAGTTTCTATTGATAATCTTTCTTTTTCACTGAGTTCATCACATGATCTTAAAGGATTCCTTTTGAAATTTCTTAAGACACCATTGACAAATCGTCCTGCTTGAAAATTATCTTGTTTCGCTAAGGCAACTGCCTCATTGATGATGGCATATTCAGGAATCTTATTTAAGAAGATCATCTGATATAAGGACATCAATAAAATTGTTTTGATTTTACGTTTTACTTTTTTTCCTTTAATATAAGGTTCTAACTGATATTGCAAATATATCAGATTTTGAATCGTACCGTAAACAATTGTTGTACAAAGATCTTTATCTTGTCTTTTAAGATGACTATCTTGTAAGCTTTCATTTAAAGCAATATTCAAATAACTGTCATCTAAAAAATATTGATTTAAAATGTCATATGCATGTTGTCTTGCCATTGTTATATCATTGTGTATGGATGAAAATCACATATCACATTTACCTTTCTTTTTTTATAAAAATCATTCATTCTTTCTAATACGGGATATAAATTCTTTGTCTCTACGATTTTTAAAGTTAAACGTTGACGATAGTCATCGTTTAACTTATAGATCATACTAGGTGCAGGACCTAAGATGGCAACATGATTGAGCTGTTTTTGCAGATAGACTTTAATATCCCTAGCACTTTGGGCCACTTCATTTTCATTTTTTCCTTGAATCAAGATACTTACCAGATAACAATAAGGTGGATAATGTGCCAATTGACGCAATTTCATTTCTTCCTGATAAAATTTATGGTAGTCATGATGTTGTACACATTGTAAAACAAAATGATCAGGATTATACGTTTGAATCATGACAGAACCTTTCTTCTTACCTCTACCACTTCTTCCAGAAACCTGTTCTAATAGTTGGAAAGTCCTTTCATTAGCACGAAAATCAGGAATATTTAAAGAAATATCAGCATTAATGACACCAACAAATGTCACATTTTCAAAATGAAGTCCTTTCGCAATCATCTGTGTTCCTAGTAAGATATCTGCTTCTTGATTTTCAAACTGTTCCAACAACTTTTCATGAACACCTTTTCTACTCGTTGAATCAACGTCATATCGTATGATACGTGCATTTAAAAAACGACTTTGTATATATTCTTCTATTTTTTGTGTCCCTGTTCCTATCATTTTCATATGATGACCATGACATTGAGGACAGATCATCGTTGCCTCTTGACTATAATGACAATAATGACATTTTAAGCTTTGGGATTCTTTATGATAGGTCAAGGTCACATCACAATGCGGACATTTGATCACACTTTGACAATCCTGACACTTTAAAAATGTTGAATAGCCTCTTTTATTCAACAACAACATGACCTGTTCTTTTTTAGCAAGTCTGTCTTCGATTGCTTCTTCCATCTTTTGACAAAGTGGTCCATAGCGACGGTGCTTCATCTCTTCAACCATGTCAATCAATTCAATTTCTGGTAATTCATTTTGATTAATACGTTCAGGCAACTCACATAAATGATAGATTCCTTTTAAAGCTCTGCTATAGCTTTCTAAAGAAGGTGTAGCACTTCCTAAAATCACTGGACAGTGATGATATTGTCCTCTTTTTCTAGCAATCTGACTTGTCAGATAACGTGGTGGGCTTTCTTGTTTATAGCTGGCATCGTGTTCTTCATCAATGATGATCAATCCAATATTTTCAAGTGGCGCAAAAACTGCGCTTCTTGCTCCCACAACAATCTTGACATCTTTCGCGACGATACGTCTATATTCATCATATCTTTCTCCTTCTGAAAGCTTAGAATGAAGGATAGCCACTTCTTTTCCAAAACGTCTTTTAAAAGCTTGAACCATCATCGGTGTCAAAGCAATCTCTGGAACCAGCATCAAAACTGTCTTTTGATGAGCAATCACAAACCTTGATAAATGAAGATAGACTTCTGTCTTACCTGAGCCTGTTACACCATGTAATAAAAATGTTTCATAATGATCATAGGCATTGAGAATATCATGAACAACTCGCTGTTGTTGAGGTGTTAAAGGATATTCTTTTTCAATGATTTCATCATGAAGATAAGGATCACGATACACTTCTTTTTTGATGATCTCAATAGCCCCTTGTTTTTCTATATTATTTAAAATTGTCAAAGAAAACGGATAATTGTTTAATGAAAGATCATCATGTTTTTTGATATATTCCAAAGCAGCTTGTTGTTTCGCCGTTTTTAAAGGAATATCTTGAATAAAATGAACATATCTTTCATATTTGATTCCCGTATGTTTTTGACTTGCCGGTTTAAGTTGTGGTGGTAACATACATTGTAAACAAGCCATTCTTGGTGATAACGTCTGTTTAGATAAAAAATGAGACAATTCTTCTAGTTCTTGATTAAGCAATGGTTTTTCATCAATAACATCTTGAATAAAATGATAAGTAAAACCACTTTCTTTTTCTAATTGTTCCTTCGTTTTCATACTTTCTTCAATATCATCAACATAACCAACAATATGTTGATGTCCAAAACGAATCTTCACACGACATCCCGGTTCTACATAGTGATTGGATAAATAATCAAATGTCATATCCAAACGAGCAATAGGGTGTTCAACAAGAACTTTTAATATATACATCTATTATCACCTTCTTGGAGTTCATTTTATCATAATTCAAAAGGAAATGAAATAAAACAAACCGATCAGCTTGTTTTCTAAAAATTGACACATATTTAACCATATATCTCTCTTAAATTGACATGCCTCACATATAATCAATGATGTCAAGGAAAAACATCAGCAGTAAAAAAGATAATTGTCTTTCATTGTTAAACTTATCAAAAAGAGTCTTACATGAAAACTTATTTTTTTATTTATGATTGTTACGTTATTTTGTTGGTCAATCCTTTTTTAGAAATATAAAAAAGGAACTTCAATAAGTTCCTCTATTGTTGATTTTCACGAATAATCTGTGCAATTTTTTCCTTTGCAACATTAACATCATCATTTGTCACAACGTATTTGTATTCATCTTTTGTTTTTATTTCTTTTCGTGCTTTATCCATACGTTCTTTGACGATATCTTCACTTTCTGTTCGACGCCCTCTGATACGTTTTTCCAATTCTTCTAATGAAGGTGGTACTAAAAAGATTGTTAAAGCATCAGGACATTTTTTCATAACTTGCAATGCTCCTTGAACTTCAATTTCTAAAACAACATTTTTTCCTTCATTTAATAGTTTATCAACATGTTCTTTTGGTGTTCCATAATAATTTCCAACAAATCTTGCCCATTCCAAAAGTTCACCCTTTGCCACTTTATCAACAAAAGTTTTTTCATCAACAAAGAAATAATCAACACCTTCTGTTTCAGTTGGTCTTGGTTTTCTTGTTGTCATCGAAATAGAATAACTCAAATTCAAACTTTCATCTTTAAACAACTCTTGTCTTACTGTTCCTTTGCCAACACCACTAGGACCACTTAAAATAATCAGCATCCCTTTTTTCACTATTTTCACGCCCTTCTTTTCTATTTTTTACTCTACAATAACAAAGTTATAATGTCAATTAATTTCAAATGTGTTATAGTATTTTAGGGTGATAAAGATGGCATATGATGGAATAATGATGCATCGTATCAAAGATGTTCTCAATGAAACAATACAAGGTGGACGAATTAATAAAATCTATCAAATTTCTAAATACGAACTGCTTTTTCAAGTGCGCAGTCAAAGAAAAAATTATCAGTTATTAATTTCTGCACATCCTATGTACGCAAGAATTCAACTTACATCCTTAAATTATCCAACACCAGAATCTCCAAACCCTTTGACAATGTTGTTAAGAAAGATTCTTGAAGGTGGTTATATTAAAGACATCACACAAATCGAATTAGATAGGATCTTAAAAATCACATTTTCAACACATAATGAATTAGGAGATTATATCGAATATATTTTATATATTGAAATCATGGGAAAACATTCTAATGTTATCTTGGTTGATTCTCATCATAAGGTTGTTGATTGTATCAAACGGATCACACCAAGTATGAATACTGAACGTTTTTTACAACCAGGGGCAATGTATCAATTACCTCCAATGTTGAAAAAACGGGATCCTTTTTCAAGTGAATATATACCGGACAATCAGCTTACTCGCATTTATCAGGGGATGTCTCCTCTATTAAGTCAGGAAATATTATATCGTCTAGATCTTCATGAATCTTTTCATGATATCATGAAGCAACTTGATCAATCCAACTCTCTTTATCTGACAACTGTTCATGGAAAAGAATACTTTCATTTGATTGAAATGACTCACTTGCAAGGTGAAACAAAAGTATATGAGCTATTTGATGGTTTAGATCAACATTTTCATGAAATTGATCAGAAAGAAAGAATTAAACAACAAACCAGCAATCTTTCTAAATATATTCACAATGAATATCAAAAGAATGTCACAAAATTAAAGAAACTGCAAAATACTCTAGATGATTCACAAAATAGTGATGATTATCGTATGAAAGGGGATTTATTGTATGCTTCTTTACATCTGATACAAAAAGGAATGACACACATCGTTGTTGATAATTATTATGATAACAGTCAACTGGACATTATGTTAGATCCAAAATTAGATGGTAGAGCTAATGCTCAAAAATACTATCAGAAATATCAAAAAGCGAAAAACTCTATTGACGTTTTAAAAGAACAAATTGAATTGACAAAAAAAGAGATCGACTATTTTGATTCTTTATTGACTGCAATGGTTGATGCTTCTTATTACGATGCTTTAGAAATTAAAGAAGAATTAGAAAATGAAGGCTATTTAAAAAAGAAAAAGAAAAAAAATACGATCAGAAAAAAGCAATGTCCTCATTATCATACTTTTGTCACTAAAGATGGTATTGAAATTGCAGTTGGAAAAAACAATCTGCAAAATGATTATTTAACTTTTAAATATGCACATCGCTATGATATGTGGTTCCACGTCAAAGATATGCCTGGATCTCATGTCATCGTCAAAGCACAAAATTTAGATGAATATACTATAAGACTTGCGGCAAAGATAGCTGCCTATTATTCTAAAGGAAAGAACTCAAGCAGTGTCCCTGTCAATTATACACTTGTCAAAACATTAAAAAAACCTGCTGGAGCAAAACCAGGAAAAGTTATCTTAGATCATTATAAAACGATCTATATTGATCCAGATGATACTTTTTTCAATGAAATCAGTATAAAAAAATAGATGCTAAGCATCTATTTTACATGGACATCGTATTATTTTGACTATAACAAGTTTGTTCATATTGAGGATAGTAGCGTGGAACATAGACTATATTATGAACACGTCTACATTCAATTGGACAAATCACAGGTTGTTCTACATATTGATTTTGAAATGTGGTACAAACCCTCTTAGGAGCAAAAATTGGTCTTGGTCTTCCACATTGGCAACTACAACAACTTTGTTGGCAACATTGATTGTTGTAAAGTTGCCCACATTGATTGTTACATTGTTGTCCACATTGATTGTTATATTGTTGGCATTGTTGATAATTTTGATTATTCATTTGATAATCTTGCGCATATGAATCTTGGCAATTGCAATTCATAATAACACCTCCTACTATACTTTATGTTTATGAGGATAGAGGAATTGGACTTTTTGGAAAAAAGGAGAAAAAAATGAAAATAATTGAATGGCATATACATCCAGATGTCAAAGCCTATACAACAACCAGACAACTGGGTGATATTTCTTTAAACAATAACGATAAACAAGCTGTTTTAAGACATCGTCAAGAATTGGCATCTCTTATTGGAAGTGATCTACAACATATGGTAGCACCTAGACAAACACATTCAACAAATTTAAGACAAGTTTTCTTAAAAGATGGTGGCACAAATATGTTGTATCAAAGTGAAGTGTTACAAGATGTTGATGCCACTTATACAAAAGATAAAGATCTATTTCTATTGTCTTTTCACGCTGATTGTACTCCTGTCTTGGTCTATTGTGCTGATCAAAAAATTGCCTGTGCAATTCATTCTGGATGGTTAGGAACTGTTAGACAAATTGTTGATAAGACAATCAGATATTTAGTAGAAAAAGAAAACTGTCAACCAAAAAATATGTATTGTCTGATTGGTCCTTGTATTTCAAACAAACATTTAGAAGTTCAAGAAGATGTTATCACACAAGTCAAAGCTATGAACTTTGATACATCACCATTTTATCAAAAAACAGATGAGATTCATTATCTATTGGATAATAAGGGGCTCAATCGACAACAGTTACTAAATTTAGGTGTTTTAGAAAAAAATATTCAAGTGAGTGATTATTGTACTGTTGAAAATAATGATTTGTTTTTTTCACATCGAAAAAATAGAGATGGAACAAGAAATGTCACTTTGATCAAAATAAAATGACAATGAAAAACATTGTCATTTTATTATGTCTAACATTTTTTGAGGAATCAAATCAATGATTTGATGAGAAACAGCTGTATATTGTGTTTGTGATAATTCATCACCACACAAACCATGTAAATAAACTCCTAAAATAGCCGCATTTTTAGCACTATATCCCTGTCCTAACAATGATGAAATCATTCCTGCTAAAACATCTCCCATTCCTGCTGTTGACATCGCTTTATTTCCCGTAGAATTACGGTAAGCTTCATAACCATCAGTAATAAAAGTATTCGGTCCTTTCAATACCAAGATCACATGATTTTCTCTAGCAAAACGAATAGCCTGGTCAATCATCGATGCATTGTCATGAAATGAAACAAATCTCTTAAATTCCCCTTGATGTGGCGTTAAGATCCATGGTGCACTATGATTTTTAAACAATTCAGGATTTTGTGCCAATATAGTTAAAGCATCACCATCAATAACCATTGGTTTATTGATGTTTTTTAAGGTACTGAGTACAAGTTCATAAGAATCATCATTCAATCCTAAACCACTTCCTATTAAAAGAGCACTCTTATCCGCTATGATCTTTTCACTAAGCATTCTTTGTCTTAATATAGATGTCGCTTCTGGACAAAATAGACTTAATGATTGAATCACACGATCTGTCGAACAGACAGAGACGATTCCACTTCCTGTATAGACCGAAGCTTTGGCAGCAAGTAAAGCCGCCCCAATATAATGATTACATCCTGTCACATGTAATATTTTTCCATAAGTTCCTTTATGACCATCAAAAACTCTTGATTTTAAATGATATTTTGTCCATTTATCATCAACAATCTTTGCTAGTGATAAATCTTCATGAAGATTCTTAGCATCTAATAGTTCCAAAACGACTTCTCCTGTATACATTTGCGTATCCGTATTCAAAAAAGCCAATTTCATCGCTGTTAAAGTGATAGTTTTATACGCACAAATACAACTATTATATGGCTTCCCTGTATCAGGATTCAAACCAGTTGGAATATCGATAGCAATAACATCAATATCGTAATGATTATTGATCATATTGACAATACTTAACACATGCCCTCTTAAATGACTATTTAATCCAAAGCCAAACAATGCATCAACAACCACTTCATAATCATTCATCTGTTCATCAAAATAATGAATCGTCTGATCATCAATACATTCAACATTTATACCAAGCTCATCAGCCTGATTGAAATAATAGCGATTGGCCTGTGATAATTTATCTAGCTGACCAACTAAAAAAATACTGACTGTTTTTCCCATTTGAAATAGTTTTATTCCTAAAGATATGCCATCAGCACCGTTATTCCCTGGACCAGAAACAATCATGATTTTTTGATAAGTTTGAAAATGTTTCAACAGACAATCACTTGCCTTATCGACAAGCTGTTCGATCGTATATCCTTCATCCAACAAAGCCTGATCATATCTTTTTAATTGTTGACTTGTTGCAACATACATGATTCATCACCTCTTTGTTATATTATATACGTAAACAAAATAAAAAACCATAACTCCTTGAGCTATGGTTATTTTTTATCTGTATCTGACACCACAAGTAAATTTACCTGAAGACATACTTGATACTTTGACAACATCTCCTGTGTGAGGAGCATGAACGTATTTTCCACCACCGATATAAATACCTACGTGTCCTGATCTCCATACAATATCACCTGGTTCTAACTGTGATAAACTAATAGTTTTCCCAGCTGACTTTTGCGCTCCAGATGTTCTTGGAATAGATATTCCATGTTGTCTATATACCCATTGTGTAAATCCTGAGCAGTCAAAAGATGTTGGCCCAGTAGCACCCCAACGATAAGGTGTTCCTAATTTCGATAAACCTGTTCTGACAATCAATTCTCCAGAATAAACAACATCAACTTGTAATTGAGCAGTTGATTGGTTTCCTTTGGAATCAGTCGCTTGATATGTGACTGTTTTTAAACCTGTAGAAGATGTATCAATCGTATTAAACTTCACTTGCGCTTTCATATCACCATCACTATTATCTATTGCTGAAGTAATATATGATGCAAGATTGATGCTTTCTCCTTTATTGATTGTTACTTTATTTGTTGAAAGGATAATTTGAGGTCCTGTCATATCTTTAATTGTTGTGTTTAATTTTTGTTTCGTTTCATTACCAGCAGCATCCTTGACAACAACCATTAATTCTTGTTGATCATCTAAAATAGATGTATCAATCTTTCCTTTGATTTCTACTTGTAAGTTTTTATCAATGTTATCTGTCATTGTCATATAATTTTCTACTTTAAATTCACTCTTATAATCAACAACAACATCACTACCATTTTTTAATGTCACAACTGGAGCTTCAATATCAGCAACTAAGAAATCTAATGTTTCTTTTGTTTTATTACCAGCGTTATCACTGACTGATACTTCAATTCTTTGTAATCCTGATACAGTTGCATCTAAGTTCTTATCACTTTCAATAAATGGAGTGATATCACCATCAACATTATCAACTGCCTGAATGTAAGAAGATAAATCACTGCTTCCATTAATTGGAACTTCAATGACATATCCATTATCTGCACCCAATGTTTCAATAACAGGAGCAACATTATCAACAACATCAACATCAATTGTCTTGACACATTCATTGTTGAATCTATCAGTTGCGATAACTTCAACTTGATATGTTCCTAACTGTTTTGTATCCAAAGACTGATCTTTCACTTCAATTTTTAAATCTTTTCTGTCATCATGATTATCTTCAATTTCTAATAAATCGATATCAAATTCTTCACCATAGGCAATTTCTAAATGATGAGAAATAATTTCAGGTTTTTCATGATCAACAGCAGCATACCCAACAAGCATAAATGTCATAACTCCTAACATAGGAATAAACATTGCTTTTCTATTACCAATTTTTTCTTCAAATAACTTTGTAAGCTTTGTTTTCATTCGTTTCTCCTTTCAAAGAAATTCACAACCTTTGTCTATACTAACATAGATAATTTGAAAAAGCAAATTTTATCAGGTCTATCATCAATAAAATATGGTAAAATTAGGAAATTAATAAAAAAATATCACATATTTTTACTATAAACATGAAAATTCACTATAAATATGGTATTTATA
>CAMFRJ010000003.1 GCA_945981915.1 uncultured Erysipelotrichaceae bacterium | reverse complement strand
CTATCATATGTTCCTACAGTAATTATTCTATTTTTATGCTAAGATATTTTGTTGAGGTGAAATCATAAAGAAAATGAAGATTTTTTGTAACATTTTTATATGATAAAAAGTATTTTTAATGAGGGGGGGTTGTATGAAGATTTGTCAAGATAGTGTTATTTCTAGACAAAAAGATATGGTTTATCGTTTGGCATATAGTCAATGTCATCAAAAGGATAAAGCAGATGATATTTTTCAAGAAGTGATGTATCGCTATATGAAAAAGAAACCTATTTTTGAATCATTTGAACATGAAAAATCATGGTTTATCAGAGTAACATTGAATTGTTCAAAAACATTTTTAATGTCTTTTTGGAATAATAAAGTTGAAGAATTACATGATGAAGATATTGCTGTTTCTATCAATAGTCATCATCTTCTAGATTATTTACATAAACTTCCTAAGAAATACAATGCAGTTCTTTATTTGTTTTATTATGAAGACTATTCTACTAAAGAAATCGCGCAAATTCTTCATTTGAAGGATAATTATATACGTGTCTTATTAAATCGTGCACGTCAACAATTAAAAGAGGAGATGATGAAAGATGAACAAAGCTTTTAAAGATTATTATGACGCTATAGAAGTTGATGAAGAGTTATTTGAAAAAGAAATTTCTCATAAAAAGAGATATTATCAATATGGAATCATTGCCTTATCTTTTATCATGATATTTGTATCTCTCCAATTATTTGAAAGATCTGCGTCTCAGTTTGGAATCATGGCTTTTCAAGATGAATCTTATTGTCCTATCTCAAAATCAAAGCAGACATTAGATTATTATTTGCTTTATCAAGATATTACTCAAAGTGATGATGTGAATGTTAAACAAATTGAAAGTGATTTTATTCATCGTTATGTGAAAGGAAATCCACCTTTTATTGATAGTTATCTTACTTATAATGATGATCAAAGTATATTATATGGCTATGTTACAACAAGCTATTTTACGATTCATCTTCAAGATGAAAATGTTTCTAAGATAAGAATTCATAATACGACAGAAGATCGTATAAAAATCATTAATGGAAAAAAAACATATTTTGATGATATTACACTTTCTTTTAAGGATTATCAAAAATATCAACAAAGCAACAATTCATTAAAAGTGATTTGGATACCTGATTCTTTGGCAAAATATCAAAATGGGGATGGGGATTATTCTTCAATAACGGATAGTCTCATCTTTGAAGTCATCTACAAAGATAAAACATCTGATATATTTACGATTGATATACATTTTAATGAAAAGGGTCAAATGACAGTATCAAAAAGAAAAGGCAAAATAAAAAATATTCAAAAAGCAAAAGATGAATTAGAAACCTATAGTCAACTTAAAAATCATGAGCTATACTTGGCAATCAAAGATATATTACCACAAGCTATTATTGATGAATTATCAATACGTGGGTATATTTATCAAAGCAATCAATTTGTTCAAATAAAAAATGATAAAGACAATCCAACATTAAGATTAGATTTTGAATTTGATGATCACCATAAACTGATGAGTTATGTTTCTAAAGAATATGGATTTGTTGGTGATATGCAAGTGAGTGTTGTCAAAGATCCTGTATCGCTTATTCATACATTCCAAACTATTTTCTTTGATTGCCAACAAGATCTCCAACAAACAACTTTGCCTTCTCGTTATGAAGGAGGAGATTATATCGCATATCGAGATCAAGATTATGTGTATGTTGTTCAACAAGAAAAATCGATGATTGTCAGATGCATGAAATTGGAGGAAAATGAATGAAAGAAAAATATGAAAATCAACTTTTTTATCATATGATGACAGCATTAATAAGTGGTATCTTTGGTTTTTGTATGATTGCTATTTCAGATGCTATTTTACAAAAACCTAGGAAATTAACGAATGAAGAATTTGAATTGATGAAGCAACATACTATCAAGGGTGGCCAAATTATCCAAGACACATTTGGGAGAATTGATAATGTACAGTTTTTGACCATGGCTTATGATATTGCGCTATATCATCATGAAAAATGGAATGGGAAGGGCTACCCTTATCATTTAAAAAGAAAGGAAATACCACTATGTGCGAGGATCATGGCTATTGCTGATGTCTTTGATGCTGTTTCAGAAAACCGCTGTTATCGTCAGGCTTTACCTTTAGACGAATGTTTTGAAATAATCGCTAATGGGGCTGGATTAGATTTTGATCCGCTTTTAACAGAAGTGTTTTTAGATATCAAAGATCAAGTCATCGAGATTCATCAACATGATCGTCATGATCAGGAATATGATAATCATATGAAGACTTTGGAAAATCAATAAGATTTTCGATAAGTCTTTTTTTATGTTTAAAGGATAGTATATAATAGAAATAGATGGAGAGGGAGAATCATGTTAGTATTAGTACAACCTGAATTAAAAGATCTTGATTATCGCAAAAGACTTTTATCTGATCAAAAAACAATGGCTTTTAATCATGATAATGGCGGAACTGTTGATTTTCATAAAAAATTATGGCCGATGTGGTATGATCTTTGGATGAATCATCCGCAGTATTATTATGCCTATATTTATGACCAAGAAGAACATTGTTATATCGGTGAGGTGTCTTATTATTTTGAAGAAGAATATCAAGAATATGTTATGAATATAATCATTGAATACCGTTATCGCCACCTTGGTAAAGGAAAAGAAGCATTGTTATTGTTATGTCAAAAAGCGAAAGATAATGGCCTGAGGTTTTTATGTGATGATATCGATAGTCAAAATCCAGCCATTCATTTATTTAAACAAGTAGGATTCAAAGAGGTTTGGCAAAAAGAACATGTGATCATGTTAAAGAAAAGATTATAAAGAGGAGAAATACGATGGAATTAAAAGCAATAGTGTATGGTCAAGAAAGAAGTATTGATAAAGAAATCATGAAAGAAGAAGTTATCAAATATTATGATGCTACTGGAATCAAACATTTTTATTTAGATGTCGAAGACATGTCTGATGATGAATTGATAGAATTATATGAAAATTCGTTTGCTAAAGAAGAGTAAGTCATGGAATTGGTATTAATGAAGGAAAAAGATTTGGCTTTTGTACAAGGCATTTATGAACAATCATTTCCACAAAATGAAAAGAAACCATTTGAAATGATCTTGGATATTTGTCAAAGAGGTCAAATTGAAATCTATCTGATATGTCATCAAAAAGAAAACATAGGAATTGCAATCATTGATATTTATAAAGATATGATATTATTAGATTATTTTGCCATAGCCAAACCTTTTCGAAAAAAAGGTTATGGCTCTCAAGCCTTACATTTATTACAAGATAAATATCAAGAAAAAATGTTTGTTTTAGAGATAGAAAGTCCAGACGTTCCTTGTCATAATTTAATGCAAAGACAAAAAAGAAAACAATTTTATGTACAAAATCAGATGAAATCAACGGGCTATCTTGTATGCTTAGGGACTATTATGGAAGTCTTTTATTACCAAAAGCCTATTTGTTTTAAGCAATATCAACAATTGTATAAGGTTTTGTTTCATCGTGATATTGGTGAAAGAATCATGTTGGAAGACTGTTTAGAAAAACAGTCTTTATCTAAACATTGTCAAAAACATTTGTAGAATTTTATCTTGATTATCATCATTAACTTTTTCAGGATGCCATTGAACAGACATGACATTCTTTTTTTCTATAGCTTCAACAAGTCCATCTTCACTATAGGCCATCACTTGAAACCCATCAGCAACCTTTTTAATGCATTGGTGATGAAAAGAATTAACAAGAGTTCTTTCATCAAAATAGGCAGCTAATGAAGTATGAGGGACGACTTGAAGTTGATGACAATATTTTTGATGATCACTTTGATGGTGTTCAATTGTTGTAGCGCATTGACTATTGATATCTTGATACAAAGTACCACCAAATGCAACGTTGATCACCTGATGTCCGCGACATATCCCAATGATAGGTTTTTGTAATTGATCAAATAAATGGATAAGTTCCAGATCCATCTGATCAACTTCAGGTATTTCTAGCTGATTTGTATGATGATTTGTTTCATGGTAATAGGAGGCATCAAGGTCTAATCCTCCTACCAATAATAAGCCATCACAAAAAGATGCTAACTGTAAATAAGTCTCCTGATCTTCAGGTGTTATCATAAAAAGCTGGGCATTGATCTTTTTAAACATCTCCACATAATATTGATATATATAAAATTGTTTTCCTCTTCTTGTATCTGTTGTACGAAGAGGCGTTAATAAACGTATTGTTTTCATCATTATCACCGTTTCTATTATAGCTTATGATCAAAAATAAAAAAATAGCCTCTTGCAAGTTCTTGTTTTCTTTATCATAATGGTAATGAGGTGAAAATATGGAATTTATGTATAAAGACAACTATATCTATTTAAATGACAAGCATCAAGTGATTGGTTATATCTATTATCAAAAAATCAATTATCATGTGATTGATGTCATTTCTACATATGTCAGTGAAGATTATCGAGGACAAGGAATCGCTGGAAAATTGTTTGATGAACTTGTACAATTTGCGAGAAAAAACCATTATCAGGTGATTCCAACTTGCCAATATATTAAGAAAAAAATAGATCATCTTGAGGAATTTCAGGACATTTATTGTAAAGATGAAAAGCTTTTATAAAAAAATGAAAAAATATTGGTAAAATTAACAATATTTTCTTGCATTTAAAAGACTTTATCTATATAATACATGTGTAACTTAGAGTTAAAGGGGGGAATCATCATGGCAAAAACTGTAGTAAGAGAAAACGAATCTCTAGATGATGCATTACGTCGTTTCAAAAGACAAGTATCTAGAACAGGAACCCTTGCTGAAGCTCGTAAAAGAGAATTCTATGTTAAACCAGGATTAAAAAGAAAATTAAAATCTGAAGCAGCAAGAAAAAATAATAAAAAAAGATAAAATTAACAGCCAACGGCTGTTTTTTTTATTGATTATTCTCACAAAGTGACAAATTTCTAAAAAAAGAATATCTATAATCATCATGAAATCAATCATTAAAAAATATAAAGATTCTTTTACCAACAAAATAATAAATCCAAAAAGATATCATTTTGATTTATTATACATAGATATTGATTTCAATGATATCTTTGATCATTATTAAGAAAAGATATCTTTTCTTAATAATGATTTATAAGTTGAAAATAGAAAAGACTTTTAGTATACTTATGGTAACGAATAAGGATGTGTGAAAATACTGAAAGAAGACAAATTATTGACAATAGAGCATATCATTTGATGATATGCTTTTTTTCAAAAAGGAGGAGCTATGAAAACTGTTTTAAAAAATGGAAATGTCTATTATCATGGAAGCATACAATTATTAGATGTCGAAATAACAGATGAGCGCATTACACAAATTGGAAAGGATCTGCATGGTGATCATGTTATTGACTGTACAAATCTTTTGGTGACACCTGGATTTGTTGATTTGCATGTACATTTACGTGAACCAGGATTTGAACATAAAGGAACGATTCAAACAGAAACTTTATCAGCTAAGTATGGTGGTTATAGTTATTTGGTAGCAATGGCGAATACCAAACCTTGCATGGATAATGAACAGACAATTGCTGATTTTCAAAAGCGTGTTGAAAAAGACAGTGCAATCCATACTTTTACATACAGTGCAATTACTAAGGATCTTAAAGGAGAAGAATTGGTTGATTTTGAATCCAACAGTCACTTTGATATTGTGAAAGGTTTTTCTGATGATGGAAAAGGTGTTCAAAATAAGGAAATGATGGCTTATGCCATGAAAGAAGCGAAGAAAAATAACAGTATTATTGTTGCTCATTGTGAAGATGAAAGTGAGTTGTCACCAGGAGCTTGTATCAATTTATCAAAATTATCTCAAGAAAATGGACTGGTAGGGATCAATAATGCTTCTGAATATAATCATGTAAGAAGAGATTTAGAACTCTCTGAAGAAATTGGAAACAGATATCATATCTGTCATATTTCAACAAAAGAAACAGTATCAGCATTAAGAAAATATAGAGCGAAGGGATTACCAGTATCAGGAGAAGCTTGTCCTCATCATTTGATACTTACTGATGAAAATATTAAAAATCTAAATCCTGATTATAAAATGAATCCACCACTTCGTTCAAAGGATGATCTCAATGCTTTAATTGAAGGAATCAATGATGGAACAGTGACTTGTATTTCTACAGATCATGCACCTCATAGTGTAGAAGAAAAACAAAAACCAATTGATCAGGCACCTTTTGGAATTATTGGAAATCAGCATGCGTTTTCGCTTGTTTATACTTATTTGGTCAAAAAAGGTATCATCAAATTAGAAACAGTTTTAAAATGTATGACAACGAATCCAAGTCAGGTGATTGGTCTAGATCATGATCTAGAGGTAGGAAAACTAGCTAATATCGCTATTATTGATTTGGATGAAGAATATACAATTACCAAAGACAATATCAAATCTAAGGCATGTAATACACCATTTTTAAATACACAATGTTTTGGGGTAACAAAATATCATATTTTAGATGGTCATATTGACAAATTATAGGAGGATATTATGGCAAATTATCAGGGAATGATGGAGATTGTCAAGATTATCAATCTTGCAGATGATGTTTATGAAATGACTTTAAAAGGTGAAGGAGCGAAGTATATCACTCAACCAGGACAATTTATTAATATTAAGATTAATGATAGTCTACAGCCTTATTTAAGAAGACCGATGTCGATTTCTGATTATGATGAAAACACAATTGTGATTGTTTTTAAGGTTGTGGGAGAAGGAACGGAAATCTTAAAAAATAAAGCTATTGGAGATCAATTGGATTGTTTGATTGGACTAGGAAATGGCTTTACTGTTCAAGATGGAAAAGCTTTACTTATTGGTGGAGGATTAGGGACACCACCACTTTACCATCTAGGAAAGATGCTTCGAGAAAAAGGAGTTGACATCACGACAGTTTTAGGATTTGCAAGCCAAAAAGACATCTTTTATGTTGATAAATTTAAAGAATTTGGAGATGTTTATGTAGCAACAATGGATGGAAGTGTAGGTACAAAAGGGACTGTTATCGATGTGATGAAGGAAAAACAGCTGACTTTTGATCATTACTATACATGTGGTCCAGAACCAATGTTAGATGCACTTGCTTTGAATTATCCTGAAAATGGACAATTATCATTTGAAGCGAGAATGGGTTGTGGTTTTGGTGCTTGCATGGGATGTTCATGTAAGGTTAAAACGAAACCATATAAACGTATTTGTGTAGAAGGACCAATATTAATGAGTGAAGAGGTGATTGTCAATGGCTAATTTAAAAGTAAAATTACCTGGCTTAGAGATGAAGAATCCAGTGATTCCAGCTTCTGGAACATTTGGATTTGGTTATGAATTTGCCAGATTTTATGATATCAATATTTTAGGAAGCATCATGTTAAAAGGAACAACGTTAGAACCACGTTATGGAAATCCTTTACCAAGAATCGCTGAAGGACCAAGTGGTATGTTAAATGCGATTGGTCTACAAAATCCAGGTGTTGACGCTGTTATGAATGAAGAATTGGAAAAATTGAGACCACTTTATCAAGATAAGGTTATTGCTAATATTGGTGGAAGTGCTGTTGAAGATTATGTAGAAACAGCTGCACGCATTTCGACACATGATATGGTCGGTGCTTTAGAACTCAATATTTCTTGTCCTAATGTTCATAGCGGTGGTATTCAGTTTGGAACAAATCCGCAAATGGCTGCGGAAGTGACAAGAAAAGTGAAAGCTGTTTCTAAAAAGCCAGTTTATGTCAAATTATCTCCTAATGTGACAGATATTGTAGAAATGGCAAAAGCGGTAGAAGAAGCTGGCGCTGATGGAATTACTATGATTAATACGCTAGTGGGTATGCGTTTCCATTTAAAAACAGGAAAACCTATTATTGCCAATGGGACAGGAGGTTATTCGGGACCAGCCATCTTCCCGGTTGCTTTACGTATGGTTCATCAGGTGTCTCGTGCTGTTTCTATTCCAGTTATTGGTATGGGAGGTATTTCTTGTGCTAAAGATGTTATCGAAATGATGATTGCAGGAGCCAGTGCAGTCGCTATTGGTTGTCAAAATCTCGTTGATCCATATGCATGTCAAAAGATTATTGAAGATCTTGATTGTGAATTAGAAAAATTAGGTATTGATGATATCAATGATATTGTAGGATTATCTCATCGTTATTAAAGTACAGGTGAAAACCTGTCTTTTTTTTTGAAAAAATTTGTAAAATTTTTTCTATGACTTCGATGTAAGTTATTATATAATAGATAGACAGGAGGTAAGAGAAGATGGATTTAGATCAATTATTAAATAAAAATCAAAAAGCTGCTGCGACTTACCTTGATAGTCATTTAAGAATTATTGCTGGTGCGGGTTCTGGTAAGACCAGAGTTGTCACTTATCGTATTGCTTATTTGATACAAAATATCGGCATTGATCCACAAGCAATATTAGCTATTACTTTTACGAATAAGGCAGCTAATGAAATGAAAGAAAGAGTGAATGATATTGTTGGTATCCAAGGAAGTGGAACAACTATTTGTACTATTCATTCACTATGTGTTAGATTATTAAGACAACATATTAATGTTTTGAATTATCCAAGCAATTTTACAATTATGGATGAAGATGATCAAAAAGCTTTATTAAAAAAACTTTATACACAATTCAATATTGATGCAAAAGTTGTTTCTATAAAAAGTATGCTTCATACGATCTCAGCATACAAATCAGCAAGAGTTTCTCCTCAAAGAGCGATTGAATTAGCAGGTCAGTTTGCAGGAGAATTAAAAAAAGCAAAGATTTATGAGGAATATGAAAAGTATAAAGAAAATCATTTTTTATTAGATTTTGATGATTTGTTATTAAAAGCAGTCTATATTTTAGATCATTACCCTGAAATATTAGAAAAATGGCAAAGAAAATATCAATATATTCATGTTGATGAATTCCAAGATGTAGGTGAGATTGAATATCATTTGGTTCATCTTCTTTCAAAATATGCGACTGTTTGTGTTGTTGGCGATCCTGACCAAACAATTTATGGCTTTAGAGGAGCCGATGTTCATTTTATTTTGGATTTTGACAAAGATTTTCAACCTTGTCAGACAATCGTCCTAGACCAAAATTATCGATCTACAGGAAACATTTTGAATGTTTCGAATAATTTGATTCGAAAGAATAGAAATCGTTTAGAAAAAGAATTATATACAAAACAAACGGGTGGACAGGAAGTTATTCATTATGTCGCAAAAAGTGAAGAAGACGAAGCAAATTGGATAGCTAATCAGATTGAAGATATTGTTTCTAAAGAAGAAGGAACTAACTATCGAGATATTGCCATTTTATATCGTGCCAATTATCTTTCACGTGTCATTGAACAGGTCTTGATAAAAAAAGGTATCGATTATCGTATCTTTGGTGGATTAAAATTCTTTAGTCGTAAAGAAGTGAAAGATGCCTTAAGTTATTTGCGATTGATATGTAATGAAGAAGATTTGGCTTTTGAAAGAATTATTAATGTACCATCACGAGGAATTGGGAAAAAGACTTTAGAAAATATTCAAACCATTGCTTTACATTATCAAATTTCTTTATATGAAGCGTTAACGCTTCATAGTGATGAAATCAAGCTTTCAGGAAAATCAAAAAAGGAAGTGAGAATATTAGTTGAAGCAGTGGAAAAAGCCAAGCATAGTCAACTGCCTTTACATGAAATGTTTGAAAATCTTATTGTGGATGTGGGTTATTTAGATATGCTTAAAAATGATCTTGAAGATAATCGTATCGATAATATTCATGAATTACAAAGATCAATTTATGATTTTCAAAACAGAAATGAAGAAAGTGCAACATTAGAAAACTATCTACAGGATATTTCTTTGTATACAGATAATGATAGTATCGATCATGGACAATATGTGTCATTGATGTCTATTCATATGGCGAAAGGATTAGAATTTGATCATGTTTTTGTTTTAGGACTTTCAGAAGGGATTTTTCCAAGTTATCGCAGTATTTCAGAAGATGGTGATGATGGCTTAGAAGAAGAAAGAAGATTGGCTTATGTTGCTTTTACAAGAGCAAAGAAGCAATTGTATCTTAGCGATAGTGAAGGTTTTAGTTTTGTGACAGATTCACCAAAAATCTCAAGTCGTTTTATTGATGAAGTAGGAAATGAAGGAATTGTTCATAAAGGTCAAAGGCCTCGTTTTAAAACGAGTCAGTTTATTTCACAAGCACCAAGTAAAGAAGAAATGATTGGTAATAACAATGTTGATGATTGGAAAGTAGGCGATCTTGTCAACCATGATGTATTTGGTAAAGGCGTTGTTGTAAAGGTCAATAAAACAATTCTTGATATTGCTTTTGAATTACCAGTAGGTTTAAAATCATTGATGGCAAATCATAAAGCATTAAAGAGATTATCAAATTAAACACGTTTTCAACGTGTTTTCTTTTATCTATGAGGTGATTTTGGTATAATAGGAAAGAAATGAAGGAGAGAGAATAATGGATGACTTAAAAAACTATGAAGAATTGAAGAAAAAAATAGAGTATCATAATGATCGTTATTATAATCAAGATGATCCAGAAATCACAGATTATGAATATGACATGATGATGCAGGAATTGAAAAAAATGGAAAAAGCTCATCCTGAATATATCACAGCCGATTCACCAACTCAACATGTTGGGGGGAGTGCAAAAAGGGAAGCAGGTGTGTTGGTTAAACATCGCGTTCCTATGCTATCATTACAAGATGTATTTTCAAAAGAAGAGGTTCAAGAATTTGTTGATTCAATGAAAGAACAACTCGTTGATCCAACATTTATTGTTGAATATAAAATTGATGGATTATCAATGGCTTTGCGTTATGAAAATGGACAATTGGTGAGGGCAATCACACGTGGCGATGGTATTAATCAAGGAGAAGACGTTACTGTTAATGCTTTGGTCATTAAAGATGTTAAAAACAAGCTGAAAGAACCTGTGGAATATTTAGAGGTTCGTGGTGAAGTCTATATGACAAATGAAGCTTTTGAACGTGTCAATGAAATACAGGAATTCAATGGAAAGAAAACATTTGCGAATCCTCGTAACTGTGCGGCAGGAACATTGAGACAGTTAGATAGTGCTATTACAAAACAAAGAAATTTATCGATGTTTGTCTTTAATATCCAAGATATTAAAGGAAAGACCATTGAAACACATAGTCAAGGTTATGAGTTTTTAAAGAAGCAAGGTATAAAAATTATTGATAATTATCAAATTTGTAAAAATTTTGAAGAGGTGTGGCAAGCAATCGAACAGATTGGGCAACAGCGAGATCGTTTGGGCTATGATATTGATGGAGCTGTTGTCAAAATTGATAGTTATGCACAACGTCGTCAATTAGGACAAACAGCGAAAGTACCAAGATGGGCAGTTGCTTATAAATATCCACCAGAAGAAAAAGAAACAGAATTATTAGATATTGAATTGTCGGTTGGAAGAACAGGAAGAATTACGCCAACAGCAATCTTTCAACCTGTTCGCTTATGTGGAACAACGGTTTCAAGAGCAACCTTACACAATCAGGATTTTATCGATCATTTGGATATTCGTATTGGTGATACGGTCATTGTTTATAAATCAGGAGAAATCATTCCAAAAATCAAGGGTGTTAATAAAGAAAAAAGGCCAGCTGGAACAGTTCCTTATAAAATTGGTCATAGATGCCCAGTATGTGGAGCACCAACATATCAAGAAGAAGGAAATGTGGATATTAAGTGCTCAAATCCGACATGCCCTAGTAAATTGGTGAGAAATGTTGTGAACTTTGTTGGCAGAGATGCAATGGATATTAAAGGATTTGGTCTTTCTTATGTTGAAACACTTATTGATCAAGGTTATATTCAAGATGTTAGTGATATTTATAGTTTAAAAGAGAAAAGGCAAGAATTGTTAGATAAAAAAATCATTGGATTACAAAAAAGTACAGATAATCTTTTAAATGCAATTGAAAAAAGCAAAGACAATGATGCTATCAAGATCTTAACTGCTTTAGGTATTCCTAATATTGGAAAATCAGCAGCAAAATCTTTAATGAAACAATTTAAGTCTTTAGATACTTTAATGTCAGCTTCTTATGAACAATTAATAGAAGTCAATGATATAGGTGATACAAGTGCACGTATTTTAATCGATTATTTTAAAGATCCAAAAAATATAGAAATCATTCATCGTTTAAGAAATCATGGATTAAAGATGGAAATAGAGGAAAGTGACGAAAATACAACTTTAGCAGGTCTTACGTTTGTCGTTACTGGGACTTTACCAACACTTTCTAGAAAAGATGCAGCTGCGTTAATTGAAAGTCATGGAGGTAAGGTGACTGGGTCTGTTTCTAAAAAGACAAGTTATTTATTGGCGGGAGAAAATGCAGGAAGTAAGTTAGATAAAGCTCAACAGTTGGCAATACCTGTGCTTACTGAAGAGGATTTATTGAAGATGATTTGATGTTATAGAGGAGGTCAACGTATGAAAAAAATAGGAATCATATTGTTATGTTTACTGATGATAACAGGATGTTCATCACCTAAATCTGATGACAATGAAAAAAGTAGTACGGATACGTCATCAACTGATTCATTAGATAATTCTTTTTATCCGATGGTGAATTTAGGGACAAATTTAGTCAGAGAAAATTTTTATCAGAATTTTCATTCTTCGCAAGATTTTCAGACAATTGGTAGAGAATTACAGATTTTAGCGACAGAACATTTTTCAACTTCTGATTATTATATGTCAGAAGGGTTACAATTGGTTCAAACAGATAAAGATAAGTTGTTGAAATGGAGCTCTGATCCTAAAAAATATCCATATTCTTTACAACCGCAAGCGGGATCTGCTTTAGAAAACGTTCCTAAACATCTTATGGTTGAAAATATTTATGAGCAGGATTTGTATAAGAAAAGTGGTTCTGATTACAGTTTATCAGGAATGGCTATCGCACTTGTGATTGATCCTACAGGAAAAAGTGAAGATGATTCAAGATTGGCAGATAATGTGATTGAAACATATAGTCACCAGATTATTGAAAAGATGAATAATTATCTTCAAACAAAGAAAAAATTAAAAGATATTCCAGTGATCATTGCAGTTTATTCACAAAATGTCGATTCTGAAAATAGTTATAATGGCCGTTTTATCTATAGTAGTTATTGTACACAAGGAAAACTAGGAACAATTTCAACTTTAGATTACGATACTTATATTTTTACAAGTGATGAAGCGAATAATGCAGACGAAGCAACGTCTTCACAATTTTCTGTTTTTAAAAATAATTTAAAAAATGCTGCAACTGAAGCTGTTGGCGTCATTGGATATGGCAAATATCGTAATAATTCTTTACAATCATTGAAGATTCAATTGACATTTAGTGTTAAAAGCTATACTGAACTGATTTATCTTGTTGAATTAGCGGCTGATGAAATTGATAGTCGTTTTACTGGATTTGATTGTTATGCCATTGTTAATGACCAAGATGGATTGAAAGCTGTTATTATTAAAAAAGCAGGAGAAAGTGCACAAAGTACACTTTTATATTAACGACAAAACGTGTTGTACTTTTTGTTATAGATTTGTTACAATGTAAAGGAAGAAGGTGAAATGATGGCAAAAAAGAGATTCTCTTTTGATGATACAATTGAATATGATAAAGCAGAGTTAACACCTAATAATGATTTACATGCAACACAATTTAAGAATGAAATGAAAGACAATAAATTTGTGTTTAATGATGAAGAAAAAAAAGAATCATCAGACAATGGAGATAAAGAAGTGAAAAAGACTGTTAAAAAGAAAAAGAAAATCAAATGGTGGTTAGTTATTCTATTAGCTTTATTCGCTTTATTGTTAGTATTTATCCTGTATATTTTTGTTTTTGCAGGTAATAGTGATGGACCAGTTTATGGACAACGTTGTGCAAGTTTATTAACAATAGAAAGCGATAAATTAAGTCAGGGACAATCTGCGATGAAGGTGGACGATAGAATAACTGATGTCAAAGTAGAAGTCAATTGCCGTACAATCAAGGTCACATATACATTTGCGGATAATATTTCTTCTGCTGATGCAATAGCACTGACTGAAAAGAGCTTACATGCTTTTGATGATACGCTAGGACAGAAAAAAGAAGAAGGAGCTGCTTGGTCACAGTTGTTTAATAAAGCAAATGGAAGAATGCAGTATGATGTTGATATCATTTTAAAATCTAATGGAGATGCCAATTTCCCAATTTTTGGTGTGAAACATGCAGGTGTCGATGCAATCACATATACTGGACAAAATGTCAAAGATCAGGCTTCTACTGATAGAGCTGTTCAAAGGCAGGCAGAAGTTGATGCAGCAAATGCGGCAGCAGCACAAGGGAATTAAAACGAGCATAGCTCGTTTTTATTTGGAGGAAGAGATGAAGAAAAACGATTATTTTATTGGAGAATGTGTTGATCAATCACATGATGGTAAAGGAATTGTGAAATATGAAGGCTTTACATATTTCGTCAATGGGATGATCACTGGTGAAATTGGTCAAATCAAATGTATTAAGATGTTAAAAAATTATGGAGTAGGAAGACTTATTGAATTACACAAAGAATCTCCTTATCGAATCAATCCACGTTGCCATATTTACCAAGGGTGTGGAGGATGTCATCTGATGCATATGAATCAAGAGGGTCAACAAATTTTTAAAACAAAAAGAGTAAAAGATTGTCTTGAAAGAATTGGTCATATTGATGTTGAAGTTCAACCGTGTTTCATGCAAAATACTCCTTGGTATTATCGTAATAAAGTTCAAATGCCTATTGGTTATAATAAAGACCATTATTTGATTACAGGTTTTTATAAACAAAGAACAAATGATATTATTGCTTGTCAAGAATGTTTGATTCAAAATCATGAATCCAATGATATCATTCAAAGAGTTAAAGAACTTTTTGAAATTTATCATGTTGAACCATATGATAAAGTCACACATCAAGGAAATATTAAACATATTTTGACAAAAAAAGGTTATCATAGTCAGGAAATGATGTTATGTTTGATTACTTATGAAAAGACAATTCATCATATTGAAGATATTGTTTCAATACTAAAAAAAGAATTTAAAAATTTAAAAACAATTATTCAAAATGTGAATCATAGACATGATAATGTGATTTTAGGTGATGAAGAAATTGTTTTGTATGGACCAGGATATATCTATGATACATTGTTAAATAATCGATATAAAATATCATTAAAATCATTCTATCAAATCAATCCAATACAAGTTGAAGTATTGTATCAACAAGCTATACAACTTGCATCTTTAAATAAAGATAGTATTGTTTTAGATGCTTATTGTGGGATAGGAACAATAGCTTTATCTTTATCACGTTATGTTAAAAAAGTGTATGGGGTAGAAGTTGTTCAAGAAGCTATTGAAGATGCTAAAAATAATGCGTATATCAATCATATTGAAAATGTTGATTTTGTTTGTGATGATGCTGGAACATATATGATGGAACTTGTCAAAAACAATGTCCATTTAGATGTCGTTTTTGTTGATCCACCTAGAAAAGGATGTTCACAAGAATTTATTGATTATTTATTACAGGCCAAACCTCAACAAGTCGTCTATATTGCTTGTGATGTAGCAACTCAAGCAAGAGATGTGAAGATACTAACAGAAAATGGTTATCAAGTTGATCATGTTCAACCTGTTGATATGTTCCCACAAACTTATCATGTAGAAAACATTGTCTCTTTATCAAAAAAATAATAAATTTAATCTATGAAAAGCAAAACCCGTCACAATGACGGGTTTTCTTAGTTCCATTCTTTGGCTAAAAGGAAATCACGAATATTATCATATACACCAAATTTACGCTGAATTGTTTCATCAGAAGCGAGTCAATAAGTGACTTGAACATATAGTTTTTCATTTTATTTATGGCAAACAAAATCAATTTCTTGATTACCAGTTCTTCCAACTGTGACTTTATATCCTCGACGAAGCAGTTCTAGATAGATAATATTTTCTACAATATCTTTTAATTGAACAGAGTTGAATAAATCGTGAAGATATTGTTTTGATGGTTCATTAGCGTATTGAATATTTGCAAGATAAGGCATACCATCAAATAGTACATGTTTTTGAATAGATTCATCAGGAGCAATTGTTTTATATAATTCCAAAAATTCTTTAAAAGAAAATGGATAGAGACAAATTCCACATAACGTCCACCAAGATATGTGGCGAGGTCACCAGATAATAATTTGGCATTGGAACCAGTGATTCCAGAAAAGATTGGTTCACAGTTGGTCATTATAAGAAATTGTCGAATGAAGTTAGTGGCATGGATATCGTATTTCCAGAAGACGTTGCCGATAGAATAAAAGCGCTGTTGAAAGAGTACAATGCCAAGGAAGAAAAGACCTTTGAAAATATTCTGGATTTCTATGTGAAGTTTGAAAGAATCCATCTGTTCCAAAACGGCAATGGCCGTGTTGGAAGACTGATTATGTTCAAAGAGTGTTTGAAATACAATATCGTTCCATTCATCATCGAGGATAATCTGAAACTGTTTTATTACTGTGGCTTGAAAGAATGGAATAACGAGAAAGGTTATCTGACGGCATAGGATAAATATAGAGCCTATTTGGATTATTTTAGAATTGCTTATTAAAAAATGATTTGTAAAGTATCAAAAGTTCATCTTAAAATGTCATTATGTGTTGAACAGCACTTTAATGTTGATAATATTTCAAATAGATTTAGTCAAATTAAATGTAAAAGGCATGATAAGAAATGTGAGGATATGCAGTTGCGTCTGGATAAGCTCTATGGTGAAACTGAGGTAATGGAAACTACCATTCAAGCTGTGAAAACAAGATTGTATAATGTCAAACAGGAGAAAATGTCTGGGGAAATGTGTATCAGTTTTTATTATTTTTTGATAAGCTGTACGATAGATTTACAGATATGGAGAAGAAAACATTGATGAAGAACTTCCTCGAGGAAGTCAATATTAACGATACAAAGCAAGAGGATGTAAGGATACTAAAGAGTCTCAAGTTCTGTTTACCAGTTTTTTTCAATGATTAGGAATTATACGAACTTGATTGGGACAACGAAAATACCGTTGAAAACAATATGGTTTTGTCGAAGAAAAATCATGAAAAAATCTAAATCTTATTATAGATTTTTTGAATAACTCTTTAAATATACATGATATTATCAATTTGTGACTGTGAAATAACTCTATAATG
>CAMFRJ010000002.1 GCA_945981915.1 uncultured Erysipelotrichaceae bacterium | reverse complement strand
GTGTATAAGAGACAGCTATTTAAACATTCACTATGTTCTTTATAATATGTTTTTTTCATAAAATTGCCTCCCCTTATATCCCTATTGTAACATAGAGTTCGCTGATAAAAAAAAAGAAAATGATATTTTTTTATCATTTTCCCATTATTATTTATGATTTCATTAATTCTTGAGCTAAAAGACCAATTTTTTCAATATTTTCATCACTCAAAGCAGATAAAATTGTCACATTATTTTCTAAATAATTCAAATTTTTACATTTTTCCATCATTGCCTTCATCACTTTTGTTGCTACAGGTGCCCATGAACCATTTTCTATAAAAGCAACTGTTTTCTTTTGAAAATTCTTTTCCGTTAAATGATGAATAAATTCTTTCATACAAGGGAAAATATCTGCATTATAGGTCGTTGTTGCAAAAACAATCTTACCATATCTAAATGCATCTTCAACCACTTCTGCCATATCTTCTCTAGCTAGATCATTGACTGCAACTTTTACACAGCCTGCTTCCTTTAATTTTTCAGCTAATAAAGCAACAGCTTCTTTCGTATGACCATAAACAGATGAATAAGCAATCATGACACCATCGCTTTCAACTCCATAAGAAGACCATGTCTGATATAGTCCTAAATAATAATCTAAATTATCAGTTAAAATAGGTCCATGTAATGGACAAATTGTCTGAATATCCAATGTAGCAGCTTTTTTAAGTAAAGCGTGCACTTGCATACCATATTTTCCTACAATACCAAAATAATATCTTCTCGCTTCACATGCCCAATCTTCTTCAACATCTAAAGCACCAAACTTTCCAAAACCATCTGCTGAAAATAATACTTTATCTTGACTATCATAAGTCACCATAACTTCTGGCCAGTGAACCATTGGCGCCATGATAAATGTCAACGTATGTTTTCCTAACTCTAAAGTATCTTTTTCTTTGACCACAATTCGTTGATCTTCAAAATCATTTTTAAAGAACTGTTTCATCATCACAAAAGATTTTGCTGTTGAAACAATTTGAACATTTGGATATTTTTCTACAAAACTGACAATATTAGCACTATGGTCAGGTTCCATATGTTGGACAATCAAATAATCTGGTGTTCTTCCTTTTAATACTTGATCAATATTATCTAACCATTCATCTTTAAAATGTTTATCAACACTATCCATAACTGCAATTTTGTCATCAATAATCACATATGAATTATAGGCCATACCATTTTCTACTTCATATTGACCTTCAAACAAATCAATATCGTGATCATTGACACCTACATAAAAAATATCATTACTTATTATCATGATTGCTTTCCCCCTATCACTACACTATGGTATCACGTTGATGTCATTTTTTCAATTTTTTCATTTCTTTTTATTCTTTTTTGGTGTACTCAATAAATAAACACCAATGAAAGTAATAAAAATTGTCCAATATTCTTGAATATAATAAACAATAACATGGACAATACCTTTAAATTCATTTGTCTTATCTAAAGTTAATATAATTCCTAAAACAATCAAGATAATTCCACTATTCTTTTTGAAATCCATTTTCATCACCACATCCATTTTATAAAGAATCATCTAAAAAAGATGTCCATAAAAAAAGAAATCATCAGATTTCTTTTAAAAAGCTTTTCGCATAATCAATTAATTCTAATAAGTTTACATCTTCTTTACCTTTTTGTGAATAAACATAGATATAATGTTCATCATTAAATTCGAATTTATTAGAATGAATAATACTATTGATATCTTTTCTTCTTTCTGGATGTAATTGTAAGAAAGCATTTTCATTCATTTTTCTTAAAATAATACATAAAGACGCTAATGATAATTCTAACTGAAATCTTGTTCTCATCAGATCTTTGACAATATATTGTTGATTAATATCATTATTATTACTTAATCTATTCAATTGATTAAAGACCATTTCCACTGAAATGATTGCTTGATTCAACTGTTCTAAATAGATTTCTTTTTTTAAATGTCGATTATCCATGATTTCTATTGTCCTTAATCATCCCATAAAGTTGTTTTGCATATAAGAACAAAGCCATCGCCATCAAGATTGAACAAACAAATATCAAAACAGTTGGTAAGATAGAATCAGGAATATGAAGACCAATTAAAATAATGACAACAAAGTAAAAAAATGCAGTTGCTACTTTTCCCCACCAGGATGCCCCTTTTATTTTTTCTCCTTTACCAAACAAATAGAGACTTGCGAGTGCTAGCATACCATCTTTGACAAAAATAATGACAACTAATAGCCACATCCAAGAATACGTATAGACCAATGCAACAGCAACTGTAAACTGTGTCAATTTATCAGCAATCGGATCAATCAACTTTCCAAAATCAGTCACCATATGATATCGTCTTGCAATATAACCATCTAAAAAATCAGTCAATCCTGAAACAATAAGAATACACGCTGAGATAATATAATCTATTTGACCATCCGCTTGAAAATAAAACATCAAGAAAACTGGTATTAACAAAATTCTAAAATAACATAAGCAATTTGGTATATTCAATAAATCTTTTTTCGTTATCTTATCCAATTGTATTCCCCCTTTGAATAGTATAGTAGTATATTACAATAAAATAATGAAATATTCAAACGTGAAATCACTCATTTTCAAAACAAAGCTCATTTATAGAAAGACCCATTATTGATCAATAATGGGTCATAGATTATTCGATAGGTTCAAAATCAGCAATACCATGTTTACAAAGTGGACAAATGTAATCTTCTGGTAAAGTATCTCCTTCATAGACAAATCCACAAACTTTACATACAAATCCTTTTTTACCTTCTGTTTCTGGTTTTGGTTTAACATGTTCTTGATAATATGTATATGTCATTGTCTCTTTATCCGACATAACTCTTGCTTCTAAGACTTTACAGATAAACATACCATGACTTCCCAAATCAACATACTGTTCGACTTCTAAAGACATGAAAGCATTGATATATCTTGGTAAAAAAGCCAAATGATTATCTGAATGTAAAGGTTCAAATCCAGCAAATTTATTAACAGTTCTACCACTTTGGAACCCAAATCTTTGAAAGATTTCAAAAGGTGCATCAACAGATAAACAATTCACATTCAATTTTCCCGTTTGTTTAATAACATGATGCGAATAATTGGCCTTATTGATATTAACAGCCACACGATTTGGTGAATCGCTGACTTGTGTCACTGTATTGACAATTAAACCATTATCCTGTTTTCCATCATGTGATGTGACAACATAGAGACCATATCCAATCTTAAACAATGCACTCATATCATTTTTATTAGCTTTATCATTAGATTTTGCGATATAATCACGACAAAGTTCATCTGCCATCTTGCTTAACGCTTCTTTACTATCTGCTTTCAACGAAGAATGAATTGTTACATTATTTTCAATAAATGTGAGATCTTGACAGCTTGCTAACATGTCTTTCATAACCTTTTTCGCCATTGGTGCCCATGTTCCATTTTCTATAAAAGCCACCGTTCTCTTTTGGAAGTTTCTTTCTGTTAAATGATGAATAAATTCTTTCATAAATGGGAAGATATCAGCATTATAAGTCGTTGTTGCTAAAACAAGTTTTCCATAACGGAAAGCATCTTCAACAGCTTCTGCCATATCATCTCTAGCCAAATCATGAATAGATACTTTTGGACAACCTCTTTCCTTTAATTGTTGTGCTAATAATTCTACAGCCTGTTTTGTATGTCCATAAACAGATGTATAAGCAATGACAATTCCTTCACTTTCAATATCATAAGATGACCAGATATGATATAAATCCAAATAATGTTCTAAATTTTCTGTTAAAACTGGCCCATGTAAAGGACAAATTATCTGAATATCTAAGGTGCTGGCTTTTTTCAATAATGCCTGTACCTGTTTTCCATATTTTCCAACTATTCCAATATAATAGCGTCGTGCTTCACAATCCCATTCTTCATCGACATCCAAAGCACCAAACTTTCCAAAACCATCTGCTGAAAATAAAACTTTGTCTTTTGCATCATATGTAACCATAACTTCTGGCCAATGGACCATTGGTGCAAAAACAAATGTTAATTGATGTTTTCCAAGATTTAATGTATCACTATTTTTAACAACTAATCTATTATAATTTTCTTCAAATTCAAAAAATTGATCCATCATTTGGAATGTTTTGACATTTCCTACAATGGTTGTATTTGGATAAACTTTCATAAACTGAGCAATATTTGCACTATGATCTGGTTCCATATGTTGAACGATCAGATAGTCAGGTTTTTTTCCTTTTAACACTTCCGCAATATTATCTAACCATTCATGTGTAAAATGCCTATCAACTGTATCCATGATTGCTATGTGATCATCAACAATGACATAAGAATTATATGCCATTCCATGAGGAACATCATATTGTCCTTCAAACAGATCAACTTCGTGATCATTGACACCTACATAAAAAATATCATCTGTAATTATCATAAAATATGTCTCCTTTTCGTTATAAGAATAATTATAATATGATTGATTTTGATTATCAAATAGATAGCACTATAATCTGATTATTTCAAACGTAATGTTTTCATTGCCTTTTCTTTAACTATATCAAAAATTGTATGAATACCAATGAAAACAACAAATATTTCTAATCTTCCAAGTAACATACCACACATTTCAATAATCAAAACAATGGCAGATGTTTGTGGTCCAGTAATACCAATAGATAATCCTACTGTTCCAATAGCTGAAGCAAATTCAAACAGAGCATCTTGAATCGAGCAATTTGCAAAAAAACAAAGTAAAGTAGAACCAATCACAAATATAATCAAATAAATGATGATATAACTGATTGTATCCTGCATAATCTTAGGTGTGATTTCTGTTTTTCCTTGAGCACGATAATGATAAATTTTATGAATACTATGTCTTGAAGATATTTTTTGAACAAAACTTTCTTTTAAAACCTTAAGAGCTATATAGACACGTGTTAATTTGATTCCTCCTGCTGTAGAACCATATCCTCCACCAATTAACATTAATATAATTAATAACAAAATAGCTGTTGGTGGCCATATTTGATAAGCCAATGTGGAATAACCTGTTGTTGAAAGGGCTGATACAACATTAAAGACAGCAATACGTAACCCTTCAGAAATAGAAAAATATAATGAATAAGATAATACCGTTCCTACAATGATTGTAAAAATAATTGTCAAAAAAGCAAACAATTTTAATTCACTCATCTTCTTTACTCTATCCCACTTTCTTTTAACAATCAAAAGTAAAACTGCAAAATTTGTAGTCCCAATAATCATTAATAAGATGGTAATCCATTCAATCATAATGGAATGATAGGCTCCGATACTATCTGCTTTTGTAGAAAAACCACCTGTTGAAAGTGAACACATCGCATGAAATATACTGTCAAATAAATTCATTCCAGCTAAATAATACATGATGGTTCCTATAAGCAGCGATAGTGAATAAATACCAAAGATCATACGTACTGTATTGATCAAACGTGGTTCTAAGCGATCAGGATGTCCTTCAGCATCATATAAGTTTGCGGATTGGTTTTCTTGAACAAAAAATAAAATCATCATAATAAATCCTAAACCACCACAAAACTGCATAAAGCAACGATGGAATTGAAAAAGATGGTTGACCTTTGTCACATCAACAACAGACAATCCTGTTGTTGTCCAACCACTGACAGCTTCGAATAAAGCTTGTACAAATGTCAATTGTTTTGAAAGAACAAATGGTAAAGAGCCAAAAAAAACACCTGAAAACCAAGCAAACAATACGGTTATGCTGCCATCATGTAGTGAACCTCTCCAAGTTCTCTTCACGGTTCGTATTGGATTGAAATAGCATATCACAAAACCAATGATGATACTTACAAAAGATGGAATAATAAAAGCATACACTTGTTTGATATCTTCAGGATAAAAAAGAACTATGCTTAGAGGAACAAGGAGAAGTATACCAATCAGAATGAGAAATTTTCCAAAATAATTATTACTTTTTAACACTCTGCTCATTGTCCTGTCATCTCCTTAATGATAGCTTCTTGATTATTTTTTGAACAAATTATAATTAGCTTATCACCTTCTAAAATTCTTGTATCTCCTCTAGGTACAATTCCTTGATTATTTCTTAAAATATATCCTATAATTGAATTTTCTGGTAACGAAAGTTCATAAAGTTTCTTTTTATTAATTGGCATCTTATCCTTAACTTTAATTTCCATAATATTGACCCTATTGTCATCTACTGAAACAATTTCTGTCATTTCATCTACAAATGCCTGTTGTTCAATAATACGTGATACAGTTGAAATTGCATTGACAACTGAATCAATACCCATTTGATAAAAGAAATTGATTTTTTGAGGATCATTGACTAAAGATAAAGTCTTTTGAATATGAAATCTTTTTTTACATAATTCACAAATCACTAAATTATCTTCATCTTTTTTTGTTAAAGCAATCGCAATATCCATTAAATGCGCTTCTGCTTCTTCTAAAACAAACGGTTTCGTTCCATCACCATATATAATATTCAGTTTTTCTATTTGTGCAAGAGCCATACAGTCTTCATAAATATTATTGATGACAGTTACCCCATACCCTTTATCTAATAATGATTGTGCCAAATACATTGTTTTATGAAATCCTCCAACTAACAATACTTCCTTTTTCATAAACTAAGCACTCCTTTTTCCCCTTAAAATATTTTCTATACGATTAACAGATAAATAAGTTGGACAAATCGTTTCAATCCCAAATTCTTGATAGACACATTCTCTTTGTGGATCATATAAACGACAAATAATCGTATGAATTTGAAACATCTTTCTAACAAGTTGTGAAATCATGATATTGACATTATCATCATTTGTCACAACAATTAAAATATCATCTTTTTTCAGTTCCAATTGTTCATAAGTTTCTACCCTTGTTCCTTCATTAACATAAGTTAAGCCTCCAAATGAATCTGATAACTTCCTAAAAGAATCTTCATTCTTATCGATAACGATCACATCTTCTCCCTGTTCATATAAGTCATTAGCGATACTAGCTCCCAAACGGCCACACCCTACAACAACAATTCTCTTTTCTAACATTACAAATCCTCCTCATAAACTTCTCAATATTATTTTTCTTTATCATCACAATCTTGATCCATATAACAACATTTTGTCTTATTATTAAAATCAGCATAACGATCCATATTTCTTCTTGATGGACGATAAGATGGTGAAAGCGCATAAGAAGCTCTATAATGAGCCATCGCTTGGATACCATTATTATGTCTTTCTGCTAAAATACCTAATAAATTTTGTGGTTGTGGAGCATCAGGATATTTTTTCAAAGCATCTAATATCTTTATTTTGCATTCATTTTCATGTAAAGAAATATTTTCTTTAACTTCTTTGCACAATTTTTCAAGAATCAAATATTCTTCCAAATTCTGTTTCATAATCACTCTCTCCTTTTATTTACTTCCATTATAGAAACATTGTTGTGAGGACAGTGTGACAAAATCAGCATTCATGTGAGAATTCTGTGAGAAAAAAAACTATGTGTTTCCACATAGTTATTCATCATTGGCAATCATTCGATAGCCAACACCAATCTCCGTAATAATGTATTCTGGTTTCCCTGGATTTGCTTCTATTTTCCTTCTCAATCCGGCCATTAAAGCACGTAAGGCTTGCGTATCTTTTCCATAACCAATCCCATAAATATTTTCAATGATCATCGAAGTCGTCAGTACTTTCCCTGCATTTTTCATAAATAACAACAACAATTGATATTCTAAAGGTGTCACATGTAATTCTTTTTCTTTTAAATAAACAAGATGTTTATCAATATCCAAAACAAGATCTTTGATTTGATAAGTTGTCTGTACCTGTATTTGATTGTATTTATAAAAATGACGAAATGCTACCTTGATTCTAGCAATTAATTCAGTTGTTGAAAAAGGTTTGGTAATATAATCATCAGCTCCTAATTCTAAAACATAAGCTTTTTCTTTATCTTTATCTCTAGCTGAAACCACTAAGATAGGAATATCTGAAAATTTTCTCAAATCATTGATAATATCCACACCATCAATATCTGGCAATCCTAAATCCAATAAAACCAAATCAATATTATCTGATGTAATCTTTCTTAATGCATCTTTTCCATTTGCTGCAGTTACATAATCATAATCATTATTTTGTAAGCAAAAACAAATAAATTTCCTAATTTGTTCATCATCTTCAACAACTAATATTTTTTGTGCCATTATGATTCCTCCATTGGTAATTCAATACAAAATTCTGCTCCTTGATGCTCTTGGCAATTTTTCGCCTTGATATATCCTCCATGAGCTTCCACGATTGCCTTACAAATTGTTAATCCTAAACCAACACCCTTTTTTGAATCAATATTGACTTCTCGATCACCTACGTAAAACATTTCAAACATTTTCTTAAGATCGCTCTCTTTAAATCCTTGTCCATAATCCTTAACAACAATATAAGCCTTATGATCATTTTCATAAGCTTCGATATCAATCTTATGTGCTTCATGTTTGATCGCATTATCTAGTAAATTGATGATAACCTGTTCAATCAATCGTGCATCAACAGGGACCATCAAGACACGATCAGGAACCTTAACTTCAATATCGATATCTTCTTTATTCTTTGTCATTCGATAGATAGCACTCCCAATAATCTCTTCAATCGGTTCAAATTCTTTATGAATATAAAGCTTTCCTTCTTGAACCTTAGTCAATGATAAAATATTTTCTACCATCAAATACAACCATTTCGCATCATCATATATTTCACTGGCCAGTTGATATGACTCATTATCTTCATGAATACTCATAATCATTTCAGATGTCCCCATGATACCTGTAAGTGGTGTTCTTAAATCATGAGAAATAGCTCGTAATAAATTACTGCGATATCTTTCTTTCACTGTCTCTTCTTTTAAACTTAATTGTTCTTCAATAGCGTTAATATGTTCAAGTGACAAAGATATATTTTCAATCATGGAAAGAAGCAATTCTTTTTTTTGATCTCCCATCGTTTTGATGACTTCTTCAGGTAAGATCAATACACCTAGCATCTTTTTGATTCCATATAAAGGATAATGACATTGGCTTTCAATACACAGATAAGATGATTGAATATTTTTAAATTTCAACATATATTCCTTATTATCAAAATTGTCTACCTCAATATTGTTAATATCTCCAGACATTTTCACATTATCTTTATTTCCAAAGAAAATAAGTTCAATTTGACAATGAAAAAACTGTGAAAGAATACGAATGACCTCTTTTCCTAATGTCTGATCATCTAAAACATCAGAAAGATGATTAGTGAGAGTATATAACGTCTTCATATGTTCCTCATTGTTTTTGGCTTGTGCTGTTGAAATCTGTATCTTACTTGTCAGTGTACTGGTAATGATAGCTGTTAATAACATCACCACAAAGGTCACAAAATAGCGTGAATCATAAACTGAAAGTGTATAATAGGGTGCTGTAAATAAATAATTGAATAAAAATGTTGCAACAACAGACGCTAAAATTCCATAGATATATCCTTTACTCCAAGTTGATGTTAATAAAACAGCTAATAAATAAACAAGGACCATATTTGTATCAGACCAATTTAAACGATCAAAAAAGATACCAATCAATGAAGCTAAAAATAATAATACACTCATCAATAAAAGACATTTTCCTCTATTTTTCATAATATCCCTTCTTTAAAAAAGAAGAATCTGCGATTGCAGATCCTTCTAGAATTTTAAAAATCTTCTAATTGAAACAAAACTTCCGATTAATCCAACACCTGCTCCAAGACCTGCAAGAATTAGTGAAAAATCTCTAATAAATGGCATTGGTTCTTTTAACATCAGCATTGTTGATACTAAAGCCCCCCCTGTATATGTATAGATGGCATTATATCCATAAATTAACACGATAACAGGAATAATAGCACCAAATAAACCAATCAACATACCTTCTAACATGAAAGGGATACGAATATACCAGTTGCTCGCACCAACCATTCTCATAATAGATATTTCTGTTGAACGCGCTGTAATCGTAATTTTAATAGTATTTGAAATCATGAATAATGCGACAATCACTAACCCAGCAATAAAGATTGAACCACCTTTTTGTATTGTATCCAATGTTTTGACCATACTTTGTGTTGATTCTCCACCATAGTTGACAGTATTGACATGAACAATTCCTTCAATCTCTTTAGCAATTGAAGCAATCTGTTTTGAGTCTTTCACTTCAACTTCATAAGCTGCTCCTAAAGGATTATCATCTCTATATGACTCAAATAATTCTTTTCCGTCATCTCCCTGTTTTTCAATCAATTTGGTTAATTCTTGATCTTTTGATGAATAAACTGCACTCTTGACTCCTTGAATAGCTAAGATTTGATCACCAATAGCCTTTTCACTATTTTCATCAATATTTCTATCCAATTTGACATAAATTCGAACACCACTTTCAATATTTGATGAAATATCTTGCACATTTAAAGCAAGAACTCCAATAACTCCAATCAATAATAAAGTAATTGTCACAGCAAAAATAGATGAAAAAGTCATTGCTCCATTACGCCAAATATTGATCAATGCTGTTTTAAAGTGCTTAGGAAGATTTTTCATATTCATTAACAATTCTTTCATTATAATTGATAACCTCCTAAAGTTGTATCAGCTTTGATACATCCATTTTCTAACATAATTGTTCTCTTTTTATGTTCTTGTACTATTTTTTGATCATGAGTCACAACCAAAACTGTTGTTCCCTGTTCTTCATTGATACGTAAAAGAACATTAATAATTTCTTTAGACGTTTCAGGATCTAGATTTCCTGTAGGTTCGTCTGCAATTAACACCTTAGGACGATTAACAATTGCTCTGGCAATGGCCACTCTTTGTTGTTGTCCACCTGATAATTCATGAGGGAACGCATTCACTTTATCTTCCAAACCTACCAATTCTAATGTTGCACGAACACGTCTTCTAATTTCATTTCTAGGTGTATCAATAACTTCTAAAGCATAAGCAACATTTTCAAAAACTGTTTTTTTAGGCAATAATCTGAAATTTTGAAACACAACACCAATATTTCTTCTAAAATAAGGGACCTTACTATTTCTAATCTTAGAAACATCACGTCCAACAACTTCAACTTTACCAGAAGTTGCTTTCTCTTCACGGTATAAAAGCTTGATAAATGTTGATTTACCTGCACCCGTTGTACCAATCACATAAACAAATTCGCCTTGTTCTATTTCCAAACTGAGATCATTTAAAGCTCTTACACCAGTTTTATATATTTTTGTTACATTTGTAAGTTTTATCATTTCATTCACTCCCAGGGGTATTATATCACAAATTGTCTATTTTGTTTGTATATTTCACTCTATTAATTTTGTTTTTTCATGGTATAATGTAAAAAAGGAAGGAATCATCATGAAAAGAATTTGTCCAAGATGTCAAAATGAATTAAAAGATAATTGCTATGTCAAAGATATTGGTAAATCTTCATTAAGCTATTTACAGCTCATCATCCAAAATGATGAATTTTCAAAAGAAAGCAAAGAAATAAAATCATGCTACTGTCAGCAATGTGGTTATGTAGAACTCTATGTTGACATGACACCTTCACCACAAGATCATACAGTTGTTGATCATCAGGAATTATTAAAAACTGTAGAAAAATATGCCAATGAATACCGTCAAAGAACAGCACCTGTGCAAGAACAGCCAACAAGAAAAAGGCATATTGAAAAAAGAATACGTGAAACAAAAAAGACATTCAGATACTAATATCTGAATGTCTTTTATCCTATGATAGAACTAAGAATACCCCATCCTCCATAGGTGGTGGGAGCATGTCACAAATCAATATTAGGAAGTGTAAAACCTCTACCTTTGACGTTGTGTGTCTGATTAGAAACAATAAATGCTGATTCATCAATATCTAAAATAGCATTGGTAAATTTATGCAATTCCCTCATACTAACAACTGCCATGATTGCATACATCTTTTGTTGCTTATACCCTGTTTTAATATTTAACAATGTACACCCTCTATCAATTTTATTGAACAGCATCGTTCTAATTTCTTCCCATTTTGGTGAAATGACAATCACTTGTGCTTTCACCTCACCTAACATAAGGATCTTATCCATCACAATAGCTGTTAAGATGACTACCAATATACCGTATAAAATCTGTTCAATATTTGAAAAAGGTATTTGGATAGCAAGAATAAAACAATCCAATACATTGATTAAAATAGTTGTAGATATCCCCGTATATTTATTGACGATCAATGGTGGAATATCCATTCCTCCAGTGCTTGCTCCTACACGAATAACAAGACCTAGTCCTGCTCCAATAAAGATACCAGCATAAATTGTAGAAAGAAGCATATCTCCTGTCATATGAGATAAAGCTGGAATATTTTCAAAAACGGTTAAAAACATAGGAAAGATCACTGTACTCAAGGCCGTTCCTAAAGCAAAAGTTTTTCCTAAAATTTTATAACCTAAAATAAACATCACAATATTGATAGCATAAACACTATAAGACATAGGAATAGCAGTGAGCTTTTTAATAAACAAGGCAATCCCAGAAGCTCCACCCATGATAATTCCCGAAGGTGAGATAAAGGCACAGATTCCAAAAGCAATAAGCAAATTTCCTAATACAATAATAATGATATGAATTATTTTCTTTAATATTGAATGTTCCATGATGTCCTCCAAAAAATCATTAAACCTGCGTTTTTAAATAGGCATAGATAAAATCATCTAAATCACCATCTAAAATATCTTTAGGATTATTACTTTCATATAATGAACGATTATCCTTTACTAAAGAATAGGGATGTAAAACATATGATCTGATTTGTGAACCCCAGGCAATATCTTTTAATTCCCCTTGAATTTCTTTTAATTCTTTGGCTTGTTTTTCTTCCATTAAAGCATATAATTTACTTTTTAACATGATCATAGCCTGTTCTCTATTTTGAATTTGTGAGCGTTGGCTTTGACAAGTGACAATAATCCCCGTAGGAATATGGGTGATCCTTACTGCCGAATCTGTCTTATTGATATGTTGTCCCCCTGCACCACTAGCACGATAAGTATCAATTTTCAAATCTTCATTTTTGATATCAACTTCAATCGTATCATCTAATTCAGGAACGACATCAACAGATGCAAATGACGTATGCCTTCTTTTAGAAGAATCAAAAGGTGATATTCTCACTAAACGATGGACTCCTTTTTCTGATTTTAAATGTCCATAAGCATATTTCCCTTTGACGAGAAAAGTCACTGATTTGACTCCTGCAACTTCACCATCTAAGTAATCTAGAACTTCTATTTTAAATCCCTTTTTATCACAATATCGCTGGTACATACGAAACAGCATCTCTGCCCAATCTTGACTTTCTGTTCCTCCAGCTCCAGGATGAATTTCAACAATTGCATTCAAAGCATCATGTTTTTTTGATAATAATAAGACTTTTTCAAACTCACTTAATCTTGTTTCAAACTCCTGATAATCACTGTCTAAAATCATAAAAAATTCTTCATCTTCTGTTTCTTTTACCAAAGTCAATGTCTCATCTAATGATGCCAGCATTTCATTGAGCGCATCATATTCATCAGTGATTTTTTTCATGTCATTAAGCTCATCATATATTTTTTTGGCATGATTAGCATCATCCCAAAAATTTTCTTGTAAGGTTTGAAAAGTCAAACCTTCAATTTCTCTTTTTTTCTCATCTATACTTGCTGAAGCTTTATATTCTTTCATTAAGAAATGGGCTTGATCAAGCCCATTTTTTATTTCGTATAACTCCATTAGAATTGAATATCCACACTCAATTGTGGCATATCTCTATATTGTGAACTTCCAGGTTGGATACCTAAACGAACAATATTTTTAGAGATAATGTCAACAATTGACATTTTCATTTGTTCAAACATATAGAAAGCTTCTTCAGTATATTCAGAAAGTGGATTCTTTTGTGCATAAGCACGTAAATAAATACCATTACGTAATTTCGTCATTGCATCAATGTGGTTGATCCATGAATAATCAATAACGCCTAATAAGATACTTCTTTCATATCTTAAAACCTGTTGTGGATCAGCACTATCACTAATTCTTAATTGGAATTGTTTAAAACATACTTCTGTTAAAATTTGTGATAATTTTTCTGGATCTTTTTCAACTGATTCTTTATTTTGACCAGTGGCACTACATTTTAACATATAATTTTTACCAACATAGTCTAAAACAGCATCAACATCAATCAATCCATGATTATCATGATCACTACATTTCTTAATAATCAAATCAATTCCTTGACTAAACATACCTTTGATAATATCATCCAAGTTTTCTGATGACATAATTTCATCACGTTCTTTATACATGATTTCACGTTGTTGTCTCATGACATCATCATATTCAAGAATATGTTTACGAGAATCGAAGTTTTGACCTTCAACACGTTTTTGTGCGTTTTCAATAGCTCTCGAAACCATTTTATTTTCAATAGCCATATCATCATCTAAATATTGAGAGAATGACTGTAATTTATCTCCAGCGAATCTTTGCATAAGATCATCATCAAAAGATACATAGAAAACAGAATATCCTGGATCTCCCTGACGTCCAGAACGTCCACGTAACTGATTATCAATACGACGAGATTCATGTCTTTCTGAACCGATGACTGCTAAACCACCAATTTCAGGAACTCCTTTACCAAGTTTGATATCGGTACCACGACCAGCCATGTTTGTTGCAATAGTAACCGCACCTAACTGTCCAGCTCGTGCGATCATTTCTGCTTCTTTGGCATGATTCTTCGCATTTAAAGTATTATGTCTGATTCCTCTTCTGTCTAACATCTTTGATAGAACTTCTGATGTTTCAACTGAAACAGTCCCAATTAAAATAGGTTGACCATAAGAATGTCTTGCTTCTACTTCATCACATAATGCCTTGAATTTATTTGTTTTTGTTGAATAGATCTTATCAGTTCTATCTTCACGAATAACAGGCATATTTGTAGGAATTTCAATGACTCTCATGTTATAGATCATCATAAATTCTTCTTCTTCAGTTTTAGCAGTTCCTGTCATACCAGCAAGTTTGTTAAATAATCTGAAGAAATTCTGATAAGTGATCGTTGCACGTGTTTCTGTTTCTTCTTTGATTGGTACACCTTCTTTCGCTTCAATCGCTTGATGTAGACCATCAGAATATGCACGTCCTGGCATAACACGTCCTGTAAATTGATCAATGATCATAATTTTTGCATTACGAATATCACGTGTTCCATCCTCTGTTGCAATCATATATTCAACATCACGTGTCATTGCATAATTGGCTTTTAACGCTTGATTGATATGATGAACCAATGCAGTATGTTGTATATCATACAAGTTATCAATCTTAAATCCTTTTTCTGCTTTTTCAATACCCTTAGGAGTTAAAGCCACTGTTTTTGTTTCAATATCAACTTCATAATCAACTTCATTTTTCAAGCTCTTCACAAATCGATCAGCTTGTAAATATAAAGCTGCTGTATTTTTCTTACCACCAGAAATAATCAATGGTGTTCTTGATTCATCAATCAAGATAGAGTCAACTTCGTCAATCAAAGCAAAATTCAAACCTTTGACAAGAACCTTATCTTCCATTGAGGTTACCATATTATCTCTTAAGTAATCAAATCCAAGTTCAGCATTTGTTGTATATGTAACATCACAACCATGTGCTGCTTGTTTTTGCTCAGGTGTAAGTTCTCTTTTATTTAAACCAACTGTTAAACCTAAAAAATTATACACTTTCCCATTGTTTCTCGCATCACGTTCTGCCAAATAATCATTGACAGTAACAACATGGACACCATTTCCTGTTAAAGCATTTAAATATACCGGGAAAAGAGATGTTAATGTTTTCCCTTCACCTGTTTTCATTTCTGCGATATCACCATGATGTAAAGTTATACCACCCATCAACTGTACCTTAAATGCTTTGAGATGCAACTGACGCCATGCAGCTTCTCTAACAGTCGCAAATGCCTCAACGAGAATATCATCTAAAGTACTTCCATCAGCCAATCGATCTTTAAAGATCTCTGTCTGTCTAGCAAGCTCTTCATCTGACATCGCTTCATATTGGCTTTCTAAAGCGATAATTTCATTTGCTGTTTTTTCTAATGCTTTTAATTGTTTTTTTTCATCATCAAAAGCACCTTTAATTCTCGAAATAAATCCTTTCTTTTCTTTTTGAGGTGTTGTCGAAAAAGGAATCACTTCACCATTAAACTCTTCATTTTTAAAATCTTCTACATGAATGTTATCTCCTTGTTGATCTTGTAAGTCAACAATATTTTTAGAGGCTTCAATATCTAACCCCAATTTTGCATTTTGCTTTTTAATTTTTTTTCTAATTTCTTGCTTTCTACTAGCCATACATACACGCTCCTTTACGCTTGTAATCGACACTATTATATCAAAGAAATCTCTTGATTAAAAGAGAAACTTTTTTGTATTGATAAGATGCCATTTGACTTCATCAATAATCGTATAATTCTATATCATGATAGACAATACAACAGTTTATTTTTTTCCTATCATTATCATCTTTTATCAACAGATTATTGACATGACTTTGCTTCATTTTATCTCAACGTCATCAAAAAAATCTAGGTATAACCTAGATTTTTACGACATGTTTTGCTTGCATTCCACGATCGCTTTGATAAAGTTCAAATTCAACAAGTTCACCTTCATTTAAGGTTTTATATCCATTTTGTACAATTTGGCTATAATGAACAAAAATATCTTTACCTTCACCTCGATCAATAAAACCAAAACCTTTTTCTGCATTAAACCATTTGACTTTTCCTCTCATGCAAATCCATCCTTTCTTTACATATTTAAGTATATTGGTTAGTGGATAAAAAAGTATATTTTTTCATCGACAAAATCATAAAATGTTTTTTATTTTGTCAATTGATGTCTTCAATATTGTCATAAATGTAACGGAAAGGAGACTATTTATCTAAAAAGCTTTGAATATGAGGACATGCTAAAATCAGCAATTCAATGGTTTGAGGATGATAAGGTTCTACTAAACCAATGGCAGCTTGCAAAGTATATGATGATGTCATGACATCATCAAATATTAAAACTTTCTTTCCATGAAGCAAAAAACCATCTTTAATTTTCAATACATGTTTGATTTTTGAACGATCCTTTTGTTTTGTCTGTTTGTACTGTTTGCTTTTATATAATCCAGTAAAGATGTGATGAGAAAATTGTTTAACCAATTCTTCATTAGGACAAAAACCACGTCTGATATTATCCTGCTGACTACTTGGAATGATCACAACAATATAGTCCTTATAACGTCTTTTCAGTTCTGGAAAAGAATGAAAAAAAGCATCTTTTAAGACATAGTCATCTAATGCCTTATATTGATATAATATTTTTCTAAAAAAATCATTATAATGATATAAAACATGTAGTGGATGACGTTGTAATATTAATTTTTGATCAAGTACTTCAAATTGTTGGATACATTGTTGACATAAACTTGGATGATAGAGATAGTAAAAAAGATTTGTTTCTTGGTTTAACTCTTGGTGGCAGATAAGGCATTGTCTTGTTGGAGCTGTTCGATACATTGAGAAATCTCTTTTGTCTTTCTTATTGCATAGATTGTTATTTCACCATCACAATATGGTTGGACCCTACCAACTCTACCAGCTATTTGTATCAAAGTTTCTTTTTGAAAAACTCTATGTTCCCCATGATAAACAATGACTTGCACATCAGCAATCGTCATTCCTCTTTCTAAGACTGTTGTTGTCACAATGGCATCTAATTGATGAAGAGCAAGAGCTTTCATCTTCTGTTGGATATGTTGAGACCTTGATGTAGCAATCGCATAACGTATCTTCAACATACGAAGAAATCTGGCAATCTGTTGTGTCTGCTTAATAGTGGGTACAAATATTAAAAGTGGTAAATGATGTTTTTGATACCTCTTCGCCTTCAACAACATCATCCATGTTATCATCAAATGAGAAGATACATAACACTTTGGTATAGGTATGAGCTGTTGATGATAACGTGACAAAATATTGATATCCCCCTGTTTCAATGTTGCTGACATAAAAATATAATTTCCTTTGATACTTGTTTTTAACATATTTTCTAAGACTTCATTGTGATGATAAGGAAAAGCGTCATATTCATCTAAGATCAACAAATCAAAATAATGGCGATAGCGATACAGCTGATGTGTTGTGCATATCACAAATTGTCCTTGAGTTCGTTCACTATGGCCACCATAAACAATTATAGGATCAATATTGATAAATTGATTCTTCACTCTTTTAGCAAGTTCAATGATCAACTCTTTCCTGGGAGTCGTCAAACAAACACGATGACCTTGATTTAAAGCATACTTTACAACTTCATAGATCATCTCCGTCTTTCCTGCTCCACAAACAGCTTTCAAGATTGTATCTTGATGATTTTGATAACGTTTCACAAGCTCTTTAGAAGTGTTTTGTTGTAACAAAGTTAATTGATATTGTAAATGATAATCAACATTTTTGAAAACATGAACTGGCTTGCTTTCTTGACTTCTTCCATAACTGATGCATTTTCTACAGTAACAACGTCCCTGATATTGATAAAAATAGCGAGGATCTTCATTTAAACATCTTTGACATTTCATCTCTTTCACCCATCTCTATTGTAATATAAAGACATGAAAAAAATGTCTCAAATTTGTCTCATTATTGTCTCACGGTCTTTGTTGCATCATTTTTTCTTTAATGAGTGGAAGATACTTCCTTGATAGAGGAAGCCTTTGATGATTATGTAAAAGAATCTGTTCTTTACCAACTCTTTGAATGAAATGAATATTGACCAAATATCCTCGAAAACATTGAACGAAACGTTGATCTAATAATTCTTTGAGCTTCAATAAAGAATAGTATGTCACTTCTTGTCTATCAAAGCACTGTATCACACTTTGATGATCTTTCATATAAATATAGAGAATCTCATCAAATTTTATTGTCTTTATCTGATGTCTTTGTTTAAGAATTAAACATTGTTTCTGTTCTTTTGTCAAAACACAATCAAGAACAGCAAAAACATGTTTTTCTTGAAGGGGTTTTAATAAATAATCTAATGCCCTTACCCGATAGCTCAAGGCACCATATAGACTGGATTGACTTTGAAAGACAATTTCTATATCTCTATTCCATTTTCTGATATAAGTAGCAAAATCATAACCATTGACTCCTGCCATATCAATATCTAAAAATGCAATCTGACAGAGATGAAGTTCATCAGGAAGTTGATAAAATAGTTGACTTTGATGATAGAAACAGATAGGAATTTGATTCATATGAGCCCACTTTTCTATCATTTTTTTTAAATGAAGATAATCTTCAATACGATCTTCTCCAATAAATATATTCATGATCAATCACCTCAATGACATCTTATCAATTTATGCAAATAAATAGCTTCTTTAGAACAAATTGGTCAAAAAAAAATAAGTTATCTTGCAAACTTATCTTTTAAAGCCAATTCAACACATTCAGGAACTAATCCTGAAAGTGATTTTTGATAACTAGCCATTTCTTTAACTACAGATGAAGAAATAAAAGAATGTGATGGTTTTGTCATCAAATACATAATTTCTACATTTTTATCTAAATATTGATTCGATTGTGCATAAGACAACTCATAATCAAAATCATTGGTTGAACGCAATCCTCTAATCAAAACATGAGCTCCAACACTTCTGACATATTCAACAGCTAACTGATTGGTACTATCAACAATGACATGATCGAGATGTGCTGTGGCTTGTTTCAATAATTCTAATCTTTCATCGATAGTAAAGAGTCCAACTTTTGTAGGATGCACACAAATCGTGACATAAAGCTTGTCGAATATCTTTGCAGCTCTTTCGATAATATCAAGATGACCATTAGTAACAGGATCAAAAGTCCCATTATAGACTGCTATCTTTTCCATATATCCTCCTATTAAAACACAATACATTTATTGCTGTAATGCCATATTCTTTTCTTTTGATCAATTCAAGCCCATCTCTTTCTTTTATTTGAAATTCTTTCAATTCTTCAACAATAAGATAAGCTTGATCATGAAGCATCTCATGTTCAATCAATTCATCAATTATACCATCAACAAAACCTTTTCCATAAGGTGGATCTAAAAACACATAATCAAATACAATATGATGT
>CAMFRJ010000001.1 GCA_945981915.1 uncultured Erysipelotrichaceae bacterium | reverse complement strand
GTATTGATAGACATAAAACAAGCATTGACTTGTTTTAAAGAATGAATTGCCTGAATAACTTCTTCTTTTAAACCATCTTTGCCAGTAATAAAAACAAGTTGAACTTTATCTTGCAAAACTCTTATTTTTAAAAATCTTAAACCTTTTTTAAATTTATCGTTATAACTACGACATGCAAATTCATTTAAGATTTTTTCCAAATCACATAAGGTTTGTTCAATCAAAGGATGATGTTTCATACAATGTGTCATGATTGTCAAATACTTACTCTCTCTTTGATAAATACCAAAAGTGATTCTATGATTAAATTCAACGATTGGAAGCTCTGCATTCATTAAAAAATGTTCTCTTTGATTTAAACCAATAACATCATGAAATTTTACATAAGATAAATCAATACCACTATATTTATTTAAAGATTCTCTAATCAAATCTTTTTTATGTTTGAGTTGTTCTTCATAAGATACATGTAATAACTGACATCCTTGACATTGTTGACTCGAAATACATGCGCTTTTCACTCTTGCAGGAGATGGTTTGACTATTTTTAATAAATTTCCTACATAAAAATTCTTATTTTTTTGTGATGTTGCTTCAACCTCAACACTTTCTCCTACCATAGCACCCTTAACAAAGCACACTTTTCTATTGATATAGCCGATTCCTTCGCCATTAATCCCTAATTTTTTGATTTCTATTACTGTTTTCATATATTCTCCTAAAAGAGGAAAAGCATCAATGATGTTTTTCCTCTACTTCTTCTCCAATTTCAGGTTTATCTTTCATAATTCTTAATTGCTCAATTCTATTTTTTTGCATTTTCGTAATAATGATCGTTGTATGATCAAAATGAATACGATCGTTGACTTTTGGAACACCCGAAAACTGCCCTAAAACAAGACCACCAATTGATTCAAAGTCTTCTGATTCATAAGTTGTCAATATCTCATCATTGACTTCATTAAGATTTAAACTTCCATCAACAAGATATTCATAATCATTGATCTTAATAATAGAACGATCGATATCATCATATTCATCATCAATTTCACCAACGATTTCTTCAACAATATCCTCAAAAGTCACAATACCACTCATGACACCATATTCGTCTAAAACAATAGCTAAAGTTGCATGTTCTTTTCTCATGGAAGCAAAGACATCTTTGATTTGATTAAACTCATAAACAACAAATGTATCTCGCATATAATCTTTAATATTAAAATGTTCTCGATCTATATCATAAAATAAAAGATCTTTTACATTTAATACTCCTACGATTTCATCAAATGATTCATCATGAACAGGATATCTTGAAAATTGTCCTTTTTGATAAACTTCCATCAATTCATCATAAGTACAGTCATCTGGCAAACTTTCTACATGAATACGAGGTGTCATAATTTCTTTAATTTCTGTTTCACTAAATTCAAAGACATTATGTATCATTTCTTTTTCTTCTTTTTCAAGTACACCTTCTTCATGTCCTACAGTGACAATTGTCTTTAATTCTTCTTCTGTCAAACTTGGACCATTATCGCTTTGACCACCAAGTATTCGAATAATAAATCCTGTCACAATATTGAGCAAAAGCACCACCGGAGTTGCAATAACATAAACAAATCTAACAAACGGTGTTAATGCTAGAGCAATCTTATCGGCATGTTTCGTCGCTAATGATTTTGGCGTAATTTCACCAAAAATTAATATAAGCAATGTCATAATCCCAGTGGCATAAGCAATTGTTTGCGCACCATCTCCAAAAATAGACATAATGGTTGCAGTGGTCAATGATGACGCACCAATATTGACTATATTATTACCAACAAGAATTGCACTAAACAAATGATCGTTATGACTTAGCATTTTTTCTATTGTTTGTGCTTTTTTATTACCATCTTCAGCCAAATTTCTCATTTTTATTTTGTTGACAGATAGAAATGCAGTTTCACTGCATGAAAATACTGATGACAACACAATTAATATAAACAATAAAACAATATTCATTATCTGGGTCGAGTCCACTTCTTATTATTTCTCCTTTAAAAATATGATTGAATGTATCATAGTATATTTCATCAAAAAAGTCAATAATCTAGGTATTATCGCAATAATTATAATTTTTTATCTACTGCATCTGCAATTATTGTCAGTTGTTTCATCAACGTTTCAAACTTTTCAGGTTTTAATGATTGTGGTCCATCACACAATGCTTTTTCAGGATTATTATGAACTTCTATCATCAATCCATCACATCCTGCTGCTAGAGATGCCTTGGCCATTGGTTCGACTAACCACCATTTCCCTCCAGCATGGCTTGGATCAATGATGATTGGTAAGTGTGTCAATTCCTTAATGACTGGAATGGCCTGTAAATCTAATGTGTTTCTTGTATAACTTTCAAATGTTCTAACTCCTCTTTCACATAAGATGACATTTGGATTCCCACTTGCCATGATGTATTCTGCTGACATGATCCATTCCTGGAATGTCGCAGACAATCCTCTTTTTAATAGGATTGGTTTTGTACATCTTTTTCCTACTTCCTTTAACAAGTCAAAGTTTTGCATGTTTCTGGCTCCAATTTGAATCAAATCAACCTTTTCATTGAACTCATCAATATATCTGGCATCCATCAATTCAGAGACGATTGGTAGTCCCGTTTCTTCTTTAGCTGCAACCAAAATATCCAATCCTTCTGACCCCATTCCCTGGAAAGCATATGGTGATGTTCTTGGCTTGAAAGCACCACCTCTTAACATATTCGCTCCAGCAGCCTTAGCTGCTTTAGCAATTTCAATAACCTGTTCTTTTGATTCTACGGAACAAGGTCCAGCAATAACAGCCAAATGTTGTCCTCCTACCTTGACTCCAGCAACATCAATGATAGAATCTTCAGGATGGAAAGCACGATTGGCAAGTTTGTATGGTTCTGAAACGTGCATCACTTTTTCAACAGCTTCATCAACTTCAATCATTCTTGCATCAACTTTTGTCGTATCTCCAATCAATCCAACAATTGTTGTTTCTTCACCTTTGGAAATATGTGTCTTTAATCCTAAATTTTCTACTTTCTCTATGACTCTGTTTAAATCATTATCTTTTGTTTTTGGTTTAAATACGATGATCATTCTTTTATCCTCCTATAATCAAAAAGTCCCTCCATCCATAAGGACGAGAGAGACCATCGCGTTACCACCTTAATTTATTATTATATCACTATAATAACCTTATTGAGTACAAACATACCCTCACACGATAACGGGTGTTCCCGAGCAATCCTACTTCATTCAGATCCCTACTCCAAGATGTATTCAATGATTTCCTGTATTCTTTTCCACCAACCAAGAACTCTCTATCAGTCATTCCATCACTTACTATTTCTTTTCACTGTATTTATTTTCATTTTAACATCACTGACTCATTTGTCAATAAAATCATCTGATTTATATTCAATCTCCCAACATCAAAACAATTGTTTCTCCTTCATCTACATATTCTCCTTGACGTGGAAGCTGATCAATGACATGTTCTCCTTTTCCTACATAATGAAAACGTAACTGAGATTCGTTGATTTCACTTTTTTTAAGACCAATAAAATTTTTGACCTTGATTCTTTTGACATCCATGACATTGTAAGTCTTTTCTTTTTGCTGAGATGTTTTTTTAACACCCAAAGCAGGTAAAATATCTACTAGCATCTTTCTGGCAATCGGTGCCACTGTCGTTCCTCCATATTGTACACAATTCTTGGGATTATCCATTGCGATATATAAAACGATCTGCGGATCATCAATAGGAGCAATACCTACAAACGATAAGATATACCCTCCTCCTACATAACTACCATTGACAGCCTTTTGCGCTGTTCCTGTTTTTCCGCCAATACGATATCCCTCGATATACGCATTTCTTCCTCCACCATCACTAACAACACTCTCCAAAGCATCGCGAACCTTTAGAGACGTTGATTTTTTAATAACTCTTCTCACCACTTCTTTTTTAGCACTATAAACAATATCATCGTTATAACAATTACGGACTTCTTTTAAAATATGAGGTTTTAATAAAACACCACCATTGACACATGCACATATGGCACTGACCAATTGTAATGGTGTTACTGATATTCCCTGTCCAAAAGCCACTGTGGCTTGTTCAAGTTCATGAAAAGCACTATAATCAAACATCAGACCACAAGATTCTCCTGGTAGATCAACTCCTGTTTTTTCAGTCAACCCAAAATTTTTAACATACTGATAAAGTCTCTTTTTTCCAAGCCTTCTGCCAATTTCCACAAATCCTGGATTTGATGAATTTTGTAAGACTTCTCGAAAGGTTTGCAAACCATGTCCCCCTTTTTTCCATGATTTGATTCTTGCCCCTCCTACATATTCATATCCTTTGTCATAATATGTGTCTTTATCCATATCAAAAAGATTTTCATTCAATGCACTAGAAAAAGTAATGATCTTAAAAGTCGATCCTGGTTCATATGTTTTCCAGATTGGTATATTGTGGTTATAAATATCTTTATCATATTGTTGGTAATCATTAGGATCAAAATCAGGTTTAGATGACATAGCGAGTATCTCACCATTTTTAGGATTCATTGCCAAAGCCCAAATACCATCAGGATGATACGTATCGTAAGCATTGTTGAGTTCTCTTTCAACAACATCCTGTACATCACCACGAATCGTTAAAGTCAAATTCATGCCTGATTGCGGTGCCGTATAGTCGCTAGGATACATTTTTAAATTATGACTTTTTGCATCCATATAATAATCAATTGAACCATTTTTGCCACTTAAATACTGATCATATTCTAATTCTAATCCTAATAACCCTTGGTTATCAATTCCTACAAATCCTAAACAATGGCTTAAATAATGATCACCTGGATAATATCTTTTGGTATCTTTGATCAGATAAACACCCGACAAATTCAATCTTTGAATTTGCCTGGCTACTTTTTGTTCTAGTTGTCTTCCTTCCGGAGAAATTCTTTGAATAGAAACCTTTTTTTCCAGTTTGTCTTTTAAAACATTTGTTTCAACTTGTAATATTTGAGATAGTTTCAAAGCCGTCGTTGCCTTATCTTTAATTTGACTAGGAACAACAACCAAGGAAGAAGTGGTCAGATCACTTGCTAAAATATGTCCTTGGCTATCATAGATCTTTCCTCGATTAGCTTGGACTGGAAAAGATCGTTGCCATGATTCTTTCGCTTTTTGATAAATAACAGTTCTTCCCGCAAGCTGTATATAACCTACTTTAAGAATTAATGCCATAACCAAAATCAAGATAACAATCTCAACTTTGTGTATTTTTTTTATAGAATGGACAAATAGCATAACCTCACCAATTCATCATATGAAAAAAAAGGGTATGATAGACCCTTTTAAGATAATGTAATTGTGACTTCATCACCACTATGAACGACACTCCCTGATGCAACACTTTGATTTTGAACATGACCACTCGTTCCTTGAATGATAATTTTCAATCCCGAAAGCGATGCATAAGATTGTGCTTCTTTTTTTGACCAGCCCAACATATCTGGTAAAGTGATTTCTGTTCCATTTGTTTTTATAAAGACTTTATCACCTTTAATGACTCTTGAACGAGCACTTGGATATTGTTCGATAACAGTATCCCCATTTCCAATCACATGAACTTGAAATGATTTTGCTTCTAATTTAGATTTGACATAACTTACAGATTGGTTCATATAAGAATCCAAGGTGTATCCTTCATCAATAGTATTTTCATTTTTTACATTATATTGATTCACAACCTGGATAGATTCTTTCATGATTTTCTTAACAAAATCAGAAAAATATAAACTATATGTTTCATCACATTTGACAGTTAAGAACATCAAGACCTGTGGATCATCATATGGTGCTAACCCTGCAAAAGAATGCATATGGATTGAAGAACTGTATGCACCATCAACAACAATTTGTCCTGTCCCGGTTTTTCCATACATTCTTATATCGTCCATTTTAAATGACTTACCTGTCCCAGCTGGATTTTCAATAACACCTAACATGAGATCTTTAACCTGTTTCACAGTATCTGATGAAAAGATTTGTTGTGAATATTCTGTTTTTCCCTGATAAACAACTTTATTTTGACTTGGATCAACAATTTTATCAACAATGTATGGTTTGACTGTTTTTCCATCATTACCAAAAACACTATATGCTTTTAATAACTGATAAGGCGTCACTGTCGATCCTTGTCCAAAACCTGTTGTCAGATATTCTAAACGATTCGCTCCATCTCTTTTATAAGCATTGATAGATGATGAACATTTTAATCCATCCATCGTATCACTTTGATAAAATCCTAAATCATCTAACTTTTGTGATAGAACATCTTTTGTGACATAACCTTTATCTAATAAATTACAGATAGCCACGTTACTTGAATGATATAATCCTTCATCATAAGTGATTGTTCCCCAACCTCTTCCTTGATTGTGATCTCTTACAGTAGCTGCTAAAACATTGCCATAATAGACATTATATGATCCAGATTGATATGTCGCTTCATGACTGTATTTTCCTTCTTCAATTGAAGTCGCATAAATAAACGGCTTAAAAACTGATCCACATTCTAATGTTCCATTCAAAAAATAATTACTAAAAGTATTGATATTTCTTTCATTAGGATTAAATGATGGATAAGTTGACATAGCTAAAATTTTTCCTGTCTTGACTTCCATAACTGCACAAGAAGCCAGTTCACCTTTCGTATCAGTGACTAATTTTGCAAGAAGATAATCTAAATTCCTTTGCAGACCACTGTTGATTGTTAAATAGAGGTCATTGCCATCAACAGGATCTTTTTCCCTTAAGACACCATCAACTAGTTCATAACCTTTCGCATCTGTCTGATAGACCTTATATCCATTTTTCCCTTTTAATTCTTTATCATAAGCCAATTCAAGACCCATTTCTCCAACCATCTTTTTCACACTGGTATCGTCATAGCTTTTAGCATATCCCACAGTATAACTACAAAAATCACCTAATGGATAATATCTAGCATTTGATTCTATAAATTCAATACCAGGAAGATCAAAAGATTCTATTTGTTTTTTAACAGCAGTTGTCAAATTTTTACCTTTCGTTCCTAATTCCTTTTGTTTGACACTATCATCATCCAATGCTTTTTGAATGATTGTTGTCAATTCTCCTACATCAATTCCTAAAACAGGTCCTATCAATTGTGCTGTTTTGGCTGCATCAGTGACATATGCTTTTTTATTACCAGTAGAAATTCTTTCTTTATCGGTTGTTAAAATGATTTTATATTTTTTTACATTTGTAGCAATAGTTTCACCATCACTTGAATAAATCTGCCCTCTTTGGGCATATTGAACAATTTCTTTCTTACTTCTATTTTTTGCAAATCCTGCGATATCCTCTCCACTAATCAGATGGGTTCCAGTTGCACCGAGATATACTATATTAATAACGAGGGATAAAATAATGAATGCAAAGATAATACTTGTTATCTTTGCACTTTTATAGTTTTTCACTTAAATAACTCCTTAATTTTGACCAACAGCAGCTGTTGCATCATTTTGATAAGTATATCCCTTTTGCGCAGCAACACTCGAAATTCTATTAAAAGAAACCAGTTCCTGTTTTTGCATTTCTAAACTATCAATTTCAGAATTCATAGTTGCAATTTCATTTTGAAGCTCTTGGATTTCTCTATTATAAGTGGATTCAATAGATTTCACCGCTGTCATTCCAAAAACAAATATAAATATTGATATAATCAAGAATTTTTGTGCAAATAATTCAAAACCAGTTTTTCTTCTTTTCATAATCTTACCCTCTCTATCACTCTTAATTTTGCTGAATGTGCGCGATGATTCACATTTAATTCTTCACTTCCTGCAACAATTGGTTTTTTATTAACCAATTGAAAATGCGGTTGCATATAATCTGGAATAACAGGAAGTCCTCTAGGAACATCTTTCATTGTTGATACATCATGAAATGTATATTTACAGATCTTATCTTCTAAACTATGGAAAGTAATAACAGCAATGCGCCCTCCTAAATTTAAAAGATCTAAAGAATCTTTTAACGCAATATCAAATACATTTAATTCATCATTCACAGCAATTCTTAATGCCTGAAACGTTCTTTTTGCAGGGTGTCCCCCTTTTCTTCTGGCATAAGCAGGTATAGCTTGTTTGATGATTTCAACCAACTGAAAAGTTGTATCAATCGGCTGAATTTGTCTTTGCCTTTCAATAGCTCTGGCAATTTGTTTAGCAAATTTTTCATCTGCATATTTATAAAAGATTTCAACCAATTGTTCATATGACCAATGATTGACTATTTCATGGGCATCTAAAGATGCACTTCTATCCATTCTCATATCTAAACGAGCATCAGCATTATAACTAAATCCACGTTGTCCATCATCAAATTGTGGCGATGAAACCCCTAAATCAAATAATATGCCATCAACTTGTCTGACTCCTAATTCTTCAAGTTTTTCTTTTATATTTTTAAAATTAGAACGAATAATGGTAAATTGTTTCCCCACTTGTTCTAATCGTTTTCTTGCTGCTTCAATAGCGACATCATCTTGGTCGAAACAATACAAATGACCTGTTGTCAATCGTTTTAATATTTCACAAGAATGACCTGCCCCACCTAGGGTACAATCAACATAGATTCCGTCCGGCTTGATGTTTAAACCTTCAATTGCTTCATTCAACAATACTGTAATATGGTTAAACATGTGATCCTCCTAATCTTCTAAACCATCTAATGATTCAAAAATATCATCATAATCATCTTGATTTTCCTCATAATATGCATCCCAGCGTTCTTGAGACCAAATCTCAACATGATCTCCAGCGCCAATAATGACACATTCTTTTTCAATACCAGCCAGCTTTCTTAAATTGGCAGGAATATTAATTCTTCCCAGTTTATCAAATTCGCAATTTTTAGCACTAGAAATAGTTAAACGAACTGCTTTTCTGGCATCTTTTTTATAAGTAGGCAAAGCTAATAATTTTTGACAAAATGGTTCCCATTGTTCATTGGTATAAAGTGCTAAACAGTTATCAAATCCACGGGCAATAGTCACAGAACCTTGACATAAATTTCTAATAGCAGTCGGAATAATAATTCTGCCTTTCGCATCTATCGAATGTCTAAACTCACCCATGAACATGATTTTCACCCACTTTTTAACACTTTCATATCATTCATTACCACTTTATACCACTATTATACTATCTTGATATCTTTTTAGCAATGATTTTAAAGTGCTTTTTTTGTCGAATAAGCACAAAAAAAAGCAGTCTTTAACGAATCAGACTGCCTATTTTGACAAATACTTTGATAATGGTAAAAATAATGATTTTATGGGATATTTTCTTTAAAATTCAATGATTTTTATCATATTTTTGACATAAAAAAAGCCCATTGACTGGGCAATTTTTTTATAATACTTTCTTACCTTTGTATGTTCCACAATGTTTACAAACTCTATGTGACATTTTGTATTCTCCACATTCTGGACAAACAACTAAAGTAGGTGCAGATAATTTATCATGTGTTCTTCTTTTGTTTCTTCTTGTACTAGAAACTCTTCTAAAAGGTACTGCCATCTTTTATATCCTCCTATTACTTAAAATAATCTTTTAACTTTGCTAACCTAGGATCAATATATTCTTCATTATGCTCACCAGAATGACCATCAATTATCTTCCAGCCTTGACCTGATTCTTTGATGTTAGCATCATCTTTTACAACCCTCATTGGCACTTCTAACATAATATTCGAAAATACAACCGGTGTAAGATCGACAACGTTTTTCTTCGCCTCATGAACGTCTTCAAGCGGATCAGGCTTTTCAAAAGTAAATACTTCCGTCGAATCGATATCAAATGGATAATCAACATCTTCTAATGTTAAAGCACATGGTAGAATCATTGTTCCCTTAATATTTAAATCAACATATAATCGTTTATCTCTTGTATCTAGATTCCCGGTACCTGAGACTTTAACGTCTTTAAGGCCATTAATTTGATTATAGCTTTCAAACATTTCTGTTGGAAAAGTTATTTCTTCTTCAAAATCAAATGTTCCTTTGTGTTTTATGATCCACTGTAAGTTATATTTCAAATTAATCACCTATCCATAACCGCACAACCTATTATATAGAAACAACAAAGAGAAGTCAATCTAAAAATCATTGTAAAACCAACATTTTCTACAACATTTTGTCTATATCTTGCGGCACTTGTTTATTTTTTATCATTTGAACAAGTTTATCGACAGTTACCGGAGAAATATTCTTATTGGTCACTCTCGCTACAGTTGCAATAAAAGAGCGAATATCCTGCTCATTATTAAGATCTTTTGTTTGCAGATCACGAGCCAATTTAAAGATATCATCTCTTTTAACATTTGTTTTTTTCGCAACTCTATCAATAAATTCATTTTGATCTCTCATATTATCACCAATATATCATATGTTTCAATGATTCTCTTGGTGAATATCTAATCTCTTTTTCTACAAATAATATGAATTGGTGTTCCTTCAAACCCAAACGCTTCTCTTAATCTATTTTCTAAATAACGTTTATAACTGAAATGTAAATACTGCGGATCATTAGCAAATAAGACAAACGTTGGTGGACAAATGCTCACTTGATTAGCATAAAAGATTTTCAATCTGCCTCCATTAAATGTTGTTGTAGGATTGATTAGCTGTGCATCAACCAACACATCATTTAATACACTTGTTTGAACTCTTTTACGACAATTGTTATAGGATTCCTGAATCAAAGGAAACAGCTGTTCCACCCTTTGTCCAGTTTTCGCAGAAGTAAAGATAATTCTTGCATAATCAAGATATTTAAACTGTTCTCTAATTTCTTTTTCTTTTTTCTGCATTGTCTTTTCATCTTTGTCAACGAGATCCCATTTGTTATAAACAATGATGACCCCTTTCCCTGCTTCATGGGCATATCCAGCAACATGTTTATCCTGTTCTCTAATTCCAGTTTCCCCATCTATCACAACGAGAATAACATCACTTTTTTCAATGGAAGTTAAAGCTCTTAAAATAGAATACTTTTCAATATTCTCATAGATTTTTCCTTTTTTCCTCATTCCTGCGGTATCAACAACACGATATTTTTGTCCATCTTTAACAAATGCTGTATCTATAGCATCACGTGTTGTTCCTTCTATATCAGAAACGATGACACGTTCTTCTCCTAAAATTGCATTTGTTAAAGAAGATTTTCCAACATTAGGTCTACCAATAATAGAAAAACTAATTTCATCTTCTTTTTGAGATTCCTCTTGTACATCTAAATTTTCTATGATTTGATCGAGTAGATCTCCAATACCAATACCATGAGCTCCAGAAACAGGAATCGGATCTCCTACTCCTAATGCATAAAACTCATAAATATCATCTTTAAATCGTTGATCATCTATTTTATTCACTGCCAACAAAATAGGCTTTTTTGATTTTTGTAGCAAACGTGCGACATATTCATCTTCTCTTGTCAATCCTTCTCTGCCATTGACAACAAACACTATCAAATCAGCTTCTTCAATGGCAATTTCAGCCTGCATCTTAATTCGTGCAGTAAATGAAGCATTTTCTAATTCGATACCTCCCGTATCAATGACATTGAATTCTTTTGTTAACCACGATGCCTTTGCATAAATACGATCACGCGTAACACCAGCAACATCTTCTACAATGGAAATTCTTTCACCAACTATACGATTAAATATCGTCGATTTTCCAACATTTGCACGTCCTACAATAGCGACAATACCTGCCATATTATCCCTCCCTTACTTGCTGAATCAATTCTAAGACTTTTTCAACAACTTCATCTAATGAAAGATCTGAAGTATCCAGTTCAATAGCATCCTTTGCCTTCTTTAAAGGAGAAATTGCACGATTCATATCTTGATAATCTCGTTGTTCTATTTCTTCTTTAATTGTTTCTAAATCAGCTTCTAAACCTCTTTCTTGGTTTTCTTTATATCGTCTTAACGCTCTTGTTTCGACACTGGCAATCTGATATATTTTCAAATCAGCATCAGGTAAAACAACCGTTCCAATATCTCTACCATCTAAGATAACATTGCCTTCTTGTGCCATCTTTCTTTGACTTTGAACTAAAAATGTGCGAATGGCTTCATATTGTGAAACAACACTAGCACCTAAAGATACCTCATCTTTTCTAATTTCTTGACTAACATCTTGACCATTTAAATAGACTTTATTATCTTGTGTCAATTTTATTTCTAAATGAGCCAAACATTTTTCAACATCTTTTTCCTGATGGATATCTATATCATGACTCAAACAATAATAGGCAACACAACGATACATCGCTCCTGTATCAATATAAATAAAGTTTTCCTTTTTTGCAACTAACTTAGCAATTGTACTTTTCCCAGCAGCGCTAGGACCATCTATAGCAACAGCAATATTTCTTTTCATACTTTTCCTCCTTTAAAAAAACTAAGGTTAACCTTAGTTTAAAAGAAATTTTGATAAATAATGACACCTAGTAAAACAATAAATATCACAACCAAAATTGCGATGACAGCATCTAAGATCTTTACCAATTGGCCACCTTGTTTTTTTTCAATTTCCTGATTGACTTCAACATCTTCTTCATCATCAATTTTTCTTCGAAGTTGTTGCACTTCTTCCGGTTCAATCTCTTCTTGAATGTATCTTTGGCTATCTTCTTCAACAGGTAATTCGTCCTCTATGATCTCTTCATGAACTTCTGCAATGATTTCCTGCTCTTTTTTCATTTCTTCACTTTTCAAAAATTGTTCTGCTTTTTTAGCGTCTTCTTCAGGAGACATAGAAGCTAATCTTTCCATAAAAGTCATCTTTTTTCTTTCTTTACCCTCTGTTTTTATTTCAGTTGGTACGACTTCTTCTGACGTTTCATTCAGGAACATTCCTTTAGAAAACTCTTCTGTTTTATATTCATCTACTGAATCAATCTTAATTGTTGTTTTTTCAGGTTCTCTAATTTTAGATAATATATCCATTCTTGTATTATATTCTGTTTCTTTGCCAACACCACGTTTAGCACTTTTCAATGCTTCTTCTAATTCTTTAGAACCTTCTTCTCTCATCTGTTCAAAAGTTTTCGCTTCTGTTAAAGTATCCTCTAAATTAACAGGTTTTGAAGTTGGTTCATCATCTTTCATAAATGATAAAAAATCATCATCCTCATCCTTTTCAATCTCAACTGGTGCTGTTGTCTTTTCTCGACTAATGCCAGCTTCTTCTTTGAGTCCATCTCTTAACTCTTGATATTTTTCTATTCTAGAATATGCCATTATCTCACCTTCCTTCCACATTATAGCATACTTTTTATATTTTAATATATATAAAAACAAAGCACTTATGCGTCTTTTTCATGAATCATTTCGATTGTAAACGAAGATAATGGTTGAGAGAACAAACCACATCTTCTTTTCAATCATCTATTGTCTTCAACATCTTATCATAATAAGAAAAAAAAGCAAATAGCGAGTTTTCTTTGTTATAATAGGGATAGGAGGAATAAATATGGAATATAGAAATTTTGAAAGATTAAATGTCAAACCTTCTTTATTAGGTTTTGGTTGTATGAGATTTCCTACATTAGATAATGGACAAATCAATGAAAAAGAAGCGGAAGCTATGATTGATAAGGCTATAGCGCATGGTGTAACTTATATTGATACTGCTTATCCTTATCATAATGGAGACAGCGAACCATTTGTTGGAAGAGTTTTAAAAAAATACAATCGTCAAGATTATTTTTTAGCCACAAAATTACCGATCTGGAATGTCAATAGTGAAGAAGATGTCAGAACAATATTTGAAGAACAATTGAAAAGATTAGATGTTGATTATGTTGATTTTTATTTATTACATGCATTAGATAAAAACAAATGGGAAAAAGTTCAACAATTCCACATCATTCAAATTGTTGAACAATTGAAAGCAGAAGGAAAAATCAAATACATCGGCTTTTCATTCCATGACGAATTTGACGTTTTCGAAACAATTATTCATTCATATCATTGGGATTTCTGTCAACTACAAATCAATTATATGGATATGGATATTCAAGCCGGAATGAAAGGTATCCAATTGTGTGATAAGCTTGGTTTACCAGTCATCGTTATGGAACCAATCAAAGGCGGTTCTTTGGCGACTCTTCCTCAAGATGTCGCACAAACTTTTACGAATTATCATCCTCATCAAAGTCTTTCTTCATGGGCACTTCGTTATGTGGGAACACTTCCCGCAGTCAAAGTCATTTTAAGCGGTATGTCAACGATGGACCAGGTTGATGATAATTTGGCCACATTTGATCAATTTCAAAAATTAGATGAAACTGAACTAAAGCTTGTTGATCAAGTGACAAAAACATTAAAAGCAAAAACAAAAAATGGTTGCACTGGATGTCAATACTGTATGCCTTGTCCTTTTGGTGTCAACATTCCTAATAATTTTAGATATTGGAATTGTATGAGTATATATGAAGATGAAAAAACATTTAAATCAAAATATGCCAAAATGAATAGTGAACAGGCAGCTTATTGTCAACAATGTGGAAAATGTGAAACAATGTGTCCACAACATATTTCTATTCGTGATGATCTCAAACGTGTTGCAAAAGATATGCAATAAAAAATGAGCAAAATGCTCATTTTTTTATATTTTAAGACAAAGACATATCTCTTCCCTATTTAGGATAGACATATTGACTCAGTTTTATTAAATATTTTTATAGAAAAATGGAAATCATTTTCATTTCAATGACATTTTAAAAATCAATAATAACCTTTCAATCTATTGATCAGCATATTAATAGGCATCTCTATCGTATAAAATAAAACTGTCACATAACTCATTTGTGGTGGTTTCTTTGCATTTTGAGGATAATAATGCAAATGAAACTTCTTAGCATAATATCGTGCTTTTATCATATGCCAGCTATTGGTTACAACAAAACAACTGTCCAATTGATATTCTTTCATTTTTTCCTTGGCATACATCATATTATGATAGGTACTTTTGGCTTGATCTTCAATGATAAGAGCAGCTTGAGGAATTCCCTTTTTTAAAGCGTATTGAGCCATACAATGAGCCTCATTGTGTTGATTATGAATCGCACCTCCACTCACTAAAATATATTGTATTTGTCGGTGTTGATACAATTCTATCGCTTTATCAATTCTTGATTTAAGGATCGGTGATGGTGTTCCATCCTCACAAGCAGGATAGCCACAGACAATAGCACAATCACATTTCAAATCATTCATCTTCTTTTTCCGATAAAGAAAGTATGATATCTAATCAATTAATTCAAAATGTTTCAAAGCATGATAGATACCATCATTATCTACACTTTTTGTTACATAATCAGCAATCTCTTTTAATTCATCATTGGCATTTCCCATTGCAACTGAAACAGCAACATGCTTTAACATAGCCAGATCATTGCCTCCATCACCAAAGCCCATTGTCTGTGATAGATCTAAATCATAATATTTGAGAAACTGATCAATACCTAATTGTTTTGTCCCTCCCAGAGGAGAAACATCACAAAAGGTTGGATACCATCTTGAAGCAATGCAATGAGGCATCACCTTCAATAATTCTTTTTCTTTATGTTCATCAACAAAGCACATCACTTGATAAACTTTGTGATCAACAACGTGACGACAATCTCCCGCAGGATGATTATCATTATGTGTTATCGCATGAAGATCATCAACTCTTTGATCTCTATAATTGAAATATTTTGTATTTTCTTCAGTAAAGCCACAAGGGAATGGATCTTTTTTTACATAATCTAACAATGCCTGTAGGTCTTCTTTAACAATAGTATTTTCATAGATGATCTCACCTTCATTTGTATAACAATATTGTCCATTTAAAGTAATATATCCATCAAAAGGAAAATCTTTTAAAACGGCCAAACCATCTTTTCCTCTTCCTGTGGCAATAAACACTTTGATTCCCTTTTCTTTCAATTGATATAAAGCATCAAAAGCTGATTGAGGGATTTCATGTGTCTGATAGCTTACTAACGTTCCATCTATATCAAAGAAAATTGCTTTTATCATTTTTGCTCCTCACCTATCTTTTCCATTTCTTCTAAACGCAAAAGATATTTTTGTATTTTTTGTAATTCTTCATCATTGACAGCTCTACCTGAATAATAATATTCTATTGTTCCATCTTGCTTTTCAGGTTCAATATTTTTCATCAGATAATTAATTGTCCCAACATTACCATCTAAAAAGTGTACATGTGGCATCAGTTTTTGAAAACTATCTTTAAAATAATTAAAATGGGTACATCCCAAAACTAATGATCCGTAGTCTTCTAATTGAAAATAACTTAAGGTGTCTTTTAAATAATCAAGAACATTTTGTGTATCAAATTCCTGATTTTCAGCAAAATGAACCAATCCAGGAAGAGCAACCAGATCAACCAAATGATGTTTATCCACTCTTTCTACCAGATTCATCATCTTTTCTCCCTTCACAGTAATGGGAGTTGCACAAACTAAGATCTTTTTATCACCATAAAGATCAATAGCTTTCTTAACCGCTGGTTCCATACCAATAATAGGCAAAGAATATTTTTTTCTCATGATTGCAACTGCAGCACTTGTTGCCGTATTACAGGCAATCACAACAGCTTTTGCCCCATGTTGGATCATAAACTGAATAATCTCATCAACATATCCGACAATCTCCTCTTTGCTTTTTTCACCATAAGGAACATGTTTTTCATCAGCATAATATATAAATTGTTCATGTGGTAATAGGCGTTTTGCGACATGTAATACAGAAAGTCCACCTATACCCGAATCAAAAATACCTATTTTCATACGCATCCTCTTTCAATAAATCTCTATTAATAATTATAAAAAAAGATATTGCCAGGTGCAATATCTTTCCTCTATTTTTCTTCTAAGACCACATCATATGTCTTTTCTGTGCCATCGCGATTGACAGTCACTGAAATTTTATCTCCTGCTTGATGTGAATAAAGAGCAGTTAAAAATGATTTATAAGTTGTAATTTCTTTATCTCCTAATTTGACAATAACATCACCGACTTCAATACCTGCGTTTTTTGCAGGTCCAGATTCTGTCAATTTTGCTACATAGATTCCTGTATCTACATAGACCCTGACACCGTATCTTTGTAGTTGATAAGATGAATAATCAGATAATGATACACCTGAAATACCAATAGCTGGATGTGAGACCTTACCATTTGTTCTAATCTGTTTAGCAACCGAAACAACATCATTAATAGGTATCGCAAAGCCCATTCCTTCTACTGTTTCATCAGAGAACTTCATATTGGTAATCCCTACCAATTCTCCTTTCATATTCACCAAAGCGCCACCACTGTTCCCTGGATTAATGGCGGCATCAGTTTGAATCACGCTCATATCCCAATCTTCTACACCATCATTATTTAAATCCACGGAAACGGTACGTTCTGTTCCAGAAACAATACCTTGTGTCACTGTCCCTGAATATTCAATACCTAAAGGTGAGCCAATTGCCAAGACAGGTTCTCCTTTGTCTAAAAGACTAGAATCTCCAATATTAATAACACTGACATCAAAATCCGGTTGACAACGAAGAATTGCAACATCACTATATTCATCACTACCCACTAAAGTCGCATCGACATATTCATTGTTTGAAAAAACAACTTGAATCTTGTCTGCATCTTCAATGACATGATGATTGGTAATGATGTAAGTATATTTATCTGTTTGTTCATAGACAACACCACTACCACTTCCTGATTTTTGTTGTTCATTTGTTCTTGTTTGAGAACCAAACAATCCTCCTGATGTACTGTTTTGATAAACAACAACCCCAACAATACTATCACTGACAGATTCAACAACATTTGTCGTTTCTGTTTTTACATCATAATCAACATCTTTGACAGTCACATTTCTATTTGTAGAATTATCGGATGTAGCTGTATCAATAAATACTTTATAAAAAACATAACCATTCGTTGCAAAAGACAAAACAATTGCAATAATGATGACAACCTTAAGTATTGGTTTTATTTTTTCTTTCATTTTATCGTCTCCTTTTTTATAGTCCCTATCTTATAAAATAAATGTGTCTAAAATATATCCACATTTTGGGAAAAAATGGTATCTGTCATACTTATATAAAGTATGGCAAAAAAAGTAACCTTCAAACAAAAAGATGCCTACGCATCTTTTTCATATCTTTCAATGATTCGCTGTACCACAGGATGTCTCACAACATCCATAGCACTTAAATGAATAAATGAAATTCCTTTAACCCCTTGTAAAATATCTAACGCTTTGATCAATCCTGATGGTACTCCTCTTGGTAAATCAATCTGAGTGACATCACCAGTAATGATCATTTTAGAATGAAAGCCTAAACGAGTTAAAAACATTTTCATTTGATTATCTGTTGTGTTTTGTGCCTCATCTAAGATGACATAGGCATCTTCCAAAGTACGTCCTCTCATATAAGCTAAAGGAGCTATTTCAATAATTCCTTTTTCAATAAGCTTATCTGTTTGTTCAACTCCTAACATATCATGTAAAGCATCATATAATGGCCTTAAATATGGGTCAACTTTTTCTTTAAGATCTCCAGGTAAAAATCCAAGATTTTCTCCTGCTTCTACGGCAGGTCTTGTCAAAACAATCTTTTTGACTTGATTATTTTTTAAAGCATCGACTGCAAAAACAACAGCCAAATATGTTTTTCCAGTTCCAGCTGGTCCGATTCCAAAAACAACATCATTATTTTTTAATGCATAATAATAACTCTTTTGACCTATTGTTTTTGGATAAATCAATTTACCATTATATGTTTTTGCGATTCTAATATGATATAAATCAGATAATTTAGCTAGTTCCTTTTTATCACAAAGTTTTAAAGCATAAACAACATCTCTCCTTGAAATGGTAACTCCAGAAACAATCAATTTCAATAAGGCAAAGATCACCTGTTTGGCTTTTTCAATTCCTTCCTGATCATGACTGGATAATGTCAATTCATCTCCTCGCATCGATATTTCAATCTTTAAACTATCTTCGATAACTTCTAGATGTTCATCACGAACACCAGATAAATTGGCAAGTTGCTCAATGTTGTATGCCTCTAATTTTACAATTTCTTTCATGATTTCTCCTTGACTGCAATATTTTCAATAAATACATATTGCATTTTTAATACTATCTTCTTATCCATTATACCATAATAAATCACTTTTTCTTTATCAATTTTAACATGAGCTGGGAGTTTTGAACGTATTTGAAACAACATATATTCAAATTGATCTTCTTTGAAAAGATGCTCAGTAGGATACGTTATTTGATAATTTTGATATGTGTAAGCATATATTTCCCCTTGTGTAGGAATAATTTTTGTTTTTTTATCAGTTCCTTCAATAAGATGACTAATCAACAGATCACCCTTTTGAACAAATTGATTGAGTTTAACAACCACATTTCCTTTCTTGACATCAACCTTACATATCACACCATCGCTTTTGGCAACATAGTCATGATAATCTAAAGTTTGTTTTTTATTATTGATTGCATTTGTGTACTTTAAATGAACAACACCACCATTTTGATAAATATTTAAATAATCTATCTTTTTGCAAAAAGTATCTTTGATATGATCATATAATTGATTCAATTCTTGATATGATAGTTGTTCATGAAAATAAGGAACATGTTTTTGTAAATAAACCTGTAATTGTTGATTAAGAGCAGGATTGGTCCCTTCTATTTGATAATGATAAATATAACGAGGATAGATCATTAAACTCATGACAAATGATAATGTAAATAAGATATGGGGCATATTCAATATAAGACAAATATAATGTAAGATTCCTATACTTTTGGTAATTGATAGATGAAGTTTCTTTAAAATATATCTTTGATAAATAGGTGTATAAAAACTATAAGTCTGATGGTCAATTTGTTTAAGATGAAGAATTGTTAAATGATATGATTTAACATTTTTTAAGAAAGAAACAAGTTCATTTGTTTCTATAACAACATAATCATAACCTAATTTCATGTAAACCGTATCATTTGAAATTGACCATGTAATATGATTTCATCAGGACCATAGTAATGAATTTCAATATTTTTTCCTGTAATTGTCATGATTGATTGATTCATCTTACATTCAAAAATATGTTTATCCAAATTGATAACATCTTGATAATGTTTAATGATGATCTTATCTTTATGAACATATAGCATATTATCACCTAATCTAATGTATGATACAAAGTATTCATTCATGTCTATAATAAAATTATCTTTTCTTATTTCCTTAAAAGTTCATTATCGCTTCTTTTGTTTCATTTCATCATTACACTTTGTAAACTTCCAATTTCCTAATTCAAATTGATTGTTCTTGATCGATTCTTTCAATAAATGCATTTCAAACAATTCATCCGTTAAAACAACAAGATACTATTTTTCATCTTCTTCTGCTAAATAAAACTCTTTATCTAGATTCTTCATACCATTGATAAAATCAGGTATTCCAAATGGTGCGTCGGTAAAGAATCCTAAAACATTATCAATCACTCTTTCACTTTTGGTTAATTTTTCTTTTCCTATTAGTGTATAGATTTTACCATGAGGAAATTTGTCATGAATAGCACGATCCTTTTTCTTTTTCTTACTTCCTTTTCCATATGTTGATAAATCATACTTTTCACGAATCACACTTTGATCAATAGTCTCATCATCACTTAAAAGATAATCATACTAACACCAAATAATTGAGAAAGCTCCTTGAGATTATCCACATCACAGATTCCATGTTGACTTTCCCACTTCGCCACCGCAGAGCGAGAAACACCTATCTTGTTAGCTAACTGTTCTTGGCTTAACCCTGCTTGTTTTCTAGCTTCTTTTATTTTTTTACCTAATGCCATGATCATGACCCCCTCTACAGATTTCCTATATTCAATTTAATTCAAATCATCATCAAATACAAGAGACCTATAAAAACAACACTGTTACTTTTCGTAACAGTGTTTACTTATCTCTTTAATTGTTAAAAAAAACAGTGAAAAAATTCACTGTTTTCAATCATTATTTTTGTAATAAATCGTTACGATATAAAACAAGATCTGTGTGTATCTGTTTGAGTGCATCAAAGACCCAATCTAACTGATCATCAGGAATACGATTTTTATACATATCCTCTAATTCTCTATGAAATTGTTCATGAATCTTTAAAGCTTCTTTCCCTGTCTCTGTTAATCTTAAATAGTAGATTCTTTGATCTTGATGAGATTGTTCTTTAATCAAAAAACCTTTTTTGATAATTTTTTTAACTGCTGTTGTCAAAGTTCCCAATGTAATATTGAGATGATTTGCAACCGCTGACATAGAAGGACTTGATTCTTTACTAACAGCATCTAACACATGCATCTCTGACATCGTCAATTGTTTAAATGGTCCTTTTTTTAAATATATATCTTGTACATCCATTGCCGTATGAAAAACATCTACAACAACTTCTACTGTATCAATTCTCTTCGCCATATTCTCTATTTCCTTTATAATAAATGATAAACATGTTGCCATGGACTATTTAAGAAATAAGAAGCTGCTTCTTTTGCTTTTTCTAAATTCATGTAAGTATAATTTCCACATTCTTCTCTTTTAGCACCAGGAATCTCATCATCCCAGAAAGCAATCCTTTCAAATGTCTCTTTGACCAATTCAATCACAGTTTCCAATGGTAGATCCTTGACAATCAGATAAAAGCCTGTCATACATCCCATTGGTCCAAAATAAATGATTCGATCTTTATATTGGCCATTTCTTAATAAAGTGGCACCAATATGTTCAATTGTATGAGCAGCTTGTGGTAATAATGCTGGTTCAATATTAGGTTGTGTCATTCTAATATCATACGTTATCAAATCATCATCAATTCTTGATACATAAACGCCTTTTGTCAACTTCATATGATCCACACTAAAACTTGTTATTCTTTCCATTTCTATCCCTCATATTTTTTTATAAATTGATAACCTATACCGCCCACACCCATATGAGCTCCAACAACGGCTGGTAGTTCTCTCACGATAATATCGCAATCACCAATGGTATCAATTAACTTTTGTTTCATTTCTAAAGCAAGATCTTGTGATAAAACATGCTCAATTGCAAAAACATAATCTTGAGAATTGATATGACACTCCTCTACCATATGTTGAATAATTTTTAAATTCGCTTTTTTGACAGTTCTGACTTTATCTAAACTATCAATCTTCCCACCTAAATCATAATTTAATTTCATGATGGGTACGATTTTCAATAATCCGGCAAGTAAAGCGACAGCTGGAGTAATTCTTCCACCCTTTTTTAAGTGATCTAAATTAGGCACCATGATAATTGTTCCTGAATGATCAACCATATCTTCTAAAACCTGTTTAATAAATGGTACATCTTGACCTTGTTCAACCAATCGTTGTGCTGTTTCAACCAATTCTTTTTGATTTCTTGCTGTGGCTTTTGTATCTATGAGAGTCACATCGATGTCTACCATATCACAAGCTAATTTCATTCCATTTAAAGTTGAAGATAATCCTGTTGCAATTGGCAAAGCAATGACATGATCATATCCTGCATCTTTGATTCTTTTAACAGTTTCTTCTAAAACACCTATCGATGGTTGTGATGTCATAACCATCACATTGTCTTTTTCCATCTTTTCAAACACTGTAAGACTATCAATATCAATTTGATCTAGATAACTTTTTTCTCCTATTGTAATCGTTAAAGGGACAATAAAGATCCCTTGATCTTCTAATTGATTAACTGGTAATTGACACCCACTATCCGCTAATATAGCTATTTTTTGCATACCTATCACCTCTTGCTTTATAATATAACAAATTCTCATCGTTTTTTAAAGAAATATGTTATCATATTAACAAGAAGGTGTAAAAAATGAAATCTATTAAAAATATAACAGAATATCATATGA